>DATCHD010000034.1:0-12201 GCA_036508555.1 Prolixibacteraceae bacterium | reverse complement strand
TAATCCGGTCGTTCTTCATTCGTTGCGGACCGGGTGGTGATTTGATCTTCCGGATCGTATCCCGAATCCGCTGAATCATGCCTACCTCTTCCTGGATAACCCATATCCGCTGGTCGGAATTGGTCATGGCCACCAGCTCTGTCAGCTTCCGTTCTTCATGCAAAAATGCGTCTGTCACTTCATCCGATCGCAGCAGATCGTTCACCAACCCGTTCGACCACTTCAGTTTTTGGAGGTTCGTCATTTTGTTGATCGCTGCCAGATCGAAATTCCCCACGAGGTTTTTTACGGTGGCAAACTGCTCCAGGCACAGCGCAACAGCGGCATCCAGATTAATGGTGGGCGCTCCCTCTCCGCCACCACTGGTATATTTTTTGGTGGCAGCCGCCAGAAACCCTGAAATACCTATAAAATCGACCACCAAGCCATTGGGTTTGTCCTCAAAAACCCGGTTCACCCGTGCAATGGCCTGCATCAGGTTGTGCCCTTTCATAATTTTATCGATGTACATGGTATGGGCGCAAGGGGCATCGTAGCCGGTTAACCACATGTCGCGGACTACCACGATTTTCAGCGGATCATCAGGGGTTCGGAAACGTTTTTTGATGGCATCCATGGCATCCTTGGTCCGAACATGAGGATTCCATGCTGCCGGATCTTTGCCTATATTACTGGTCATGATCACCGCGATTTCGGGGCAACCGGCCAAAGCTGTCAAAGCATCGAACATTTTCACGCAGTTGCGGCGGCTCATGCAGACAATGATCGCCTTGCCATCCAGGGATTTTGTACGTGCCTGGTAATGGGTTAAAATATCGGCGGCCACCCGTTTGACGCGGTCTTCGGCGCCTGCGGCATCTTCAATGGCTGCCCAAACCGCGCTGGTATTCTCCTCTTCCACTTCCGAAACCTCCTCCAGCTCGGTCAGGTATTTGGCCTTGATGTTCAGTGGCACCATCTTGGGTTCGTAGTAGATTGGAACCGTGGCGCCATCTTCGACGGCCTGTTTGATGTCGTAGGTATGGATGGTTTTCCCGAACACCAACTCGGTATCGGCATCTTTGCCATCGACAGGCGTTCCGGTAAAACCGATAAACGAGGCATTGGGAAGTGCCCTGCGGATGTTTTGCGCGAAACCTCCGTCGTTGAAACCGTATTGGGTGCGGTGCGCCTCATCGGCCATCACGATCAGATTGAAACGCTCCGAAAGAACCGGATGCTCTATCTCTTTCCCATTTTCCAAATCTTTTAACCTGAATTTCTCGATAGTGGTAAAGATCACCCCGCCACCATCGGCACTTAATAATTCGCGCAATTCGTCTGTGGTTTCGGCATGTTGCACATCGCCAACCAGATCTTTGCAGAGTACAAAGTTTTCATAGAGTTGCTGGTCCAGATCGGAACGGTCGACTTGCATCAGAATGGTGGGATTCTTCATCTCGGGCAACTGGCGCAAGATTCCTGTTAAGATTGCCATGGAAATGCTTTTACCCGAACCTTGCGTATGCCAGATCACCCCCAACCGACCGTCGCCTTTGGGTTTGATATTTTTGACCGCACTTTGAACCGCCTTGAAAATTCCCCAATACTGGTGGTACTTGGCCCCTTTCTTGATAATTTTGCCGTTGTGGTCTTCGTGGAAGATAAAGTTTTGCAGGTAATTGAGCAGGGTTGGCTTTGGGAATAATCCGTGAAGCAAGGTTTCCAACTGCAGTTCCTTATCCTGCTCTATATCATTACCATGAAGGCTCTTTCAGGGGGCAAACCACTCTTTGGAGGCGTTGTACATCCCATGTAGCGCCTCCATTCCGTCCGAGATAACGGTGAGGGCATTGTAGTCGAAAAGCTGCGGAATATCCAGCAGGTAATGGCCAATCTGGCGGTGGGCATTGTCGACATCCACCCCCGGATCGAACATGTTTTTAAATTCAAAAACCACCAGCGGTAAGCCGTTGATAAAGATAAGCAGGTCGGTGCGGCGGGTATTTTTCCCGATGATGGTCATTTCATCGACGCAATGGAAGATGTTTTTAAGCGGTTCGTTGTAATTGATCGGATAGATGTGCCGGGCTTGTTCTTTGCCTTGACCATCTTTCCAGGTGATGGAGATGCCCTGGGTGAGTTTGCGGTGAAAATCTCGGTTGCGGTGATCGAGGTCCATCCCTTTGTGCTGTGTGAAAAGCGCCATGGCTTCGTTGATGGCCGTTGCAGGAACACCGGGATAAGTACTTGCCAGGAAGCTTCTTAACTCATCTTCGAGTACCACTTTTTTGAGTTCGCGCTTCAGCGAATTGCCCTCCAGGTGGGTATATCCTAGCTCCTGCAGGCATTCGATGGCGGCATTTTGGACAGTCAGTTCGATCATTTCCGTCATAACGGGTCGGTTTAGGTTTGGGCAAACTCTTTTAAACGCACTTCTCCGCTGATTAGTTTGGGCAAAAGGGTATCGCGGAGGGTGGTGAGGGTTTGATTTTCTGTTCTACATTCAAAGATCAAACTCAAAATAGGATTCATTTCAACATTAAATAATATCATATTTTTTGAATCTGCTAAAACTAATCGCAAATCCTTTAATACTGTGAGACTAACATTAGCCTGAACCCCTTGAACAATTAATGAATTTATTTCTCTTTGTGTTGATTCAGATTTTAACCAATAATAGATTAATGGCAAATGACCGTTTTTGTCTTTCAATCGAATAAATGCAAGAGCTTGATTACAATTTGAATTATCAAGTTTTTCTGGCACAATAGAAACTCTTCCAATTGTTCCTGCAATTGAAAATAAAATGTCATCGGTTTCAAGAATCGATCTTTTCAATTGATTATCGTGGATAGTTTTTGGTATATACTCTATTCCAGCATATTTTATACTGCCATCATCATTCACATCTTTAACCTTCAGAAAAGGAATTTCTACATTTAGACCATCTACATCACTTTGTCTTGGAGTTGTACCTTTAGAAAGTGAGGTGACAATATCCTCCAATCTTTTCACTTCCCACCCTTTCGGAATCTTTCCCAGCTCAGAATCCACGAATTCGCCTTCCCGGAAGGGGCCAAAATCGACGAACCAGTGTTTGTAGAGGGTCATGGCCATCTCTTCCAGGGTTTTGTTCATCTGAAGGTTGAGTTCTATTTTGTCGTCGATGGTCGAGAGTATGGTGGCGATGGCGATTTGTTCGGGGAGAGGGGGAAGCAATATATCAATATCCTTGATTTGAGCAGGGGAAATATTTGCTTGATTTGCACTTCCAGTAGCATTTAAGGCAAGGTTATAATTGATTTCGTATCTATTTAGAAAATGGCAGACATAATCAAAATCCGCCTTTTTAGTATCGGTAATGTATATTTTTCCAACTCGTTGATTTATTAATGCAATATCATCTAATCTGTATTTCCCCATTTTCCCAACGGCAGAACTCATCACATTTACAGTTGAGCCTGTCATAGATAGTAGAAAATCATTTCTTTGCAAAATATATTTTTCATGTTTTGTATCAATTTCTCCGGTGTAATATTCTGCACCTTCCAATATTACATTTGGTGAAACAATGTTTTTTATTTTAATTACGGGGATGCCTTTTTCGCCCAATTCTGTAGATTTAAATGCAAATCCATTTTGGACATCTGCAACATCCCCCAATTTATATGTTTTCCAATTCTCCGGCATTACTTTTTTATGTTGTATCAGCTGTGCTGAAATTCTTTTAATGTTTGATTTATGATGTATTGCTCACATTATCAGCAAATTATACCCTTGCGTCAAATTGCTACACAGTGTGTAGCAATTTGATATTTTGAATTCTCTACGCACTGCGTAGAGAATTGGGTCGTCAAGGAAGTATCAATATATGATTTTATAAATATCAGATATACAAATATATATAAAATTTTCATAGGCTTTGGCTTATTAGTTATGCCAATATTTTGCGTTCGAATACTCGGGTTGCGCTTCCATGATCATGCGTTTATCGCGTTCTATTTGGTCAATCAGTTCTTGCTCGGAGGGAAGGTAAGGCAGGTATTTGGCGGCAAAAAGTTGTTTGTTATCGTTCATCACAGAGTATTTCACAACGGTCTCGCTTTTGTCGGTACACAACAAAATACCGATCGTGGGATTATCGCCTTCCGGTTTCTTCAGGTCATCGAACATTCTGCGGTACATATCCATCTGGCCGATGTGCTCGTGTTGCAGTTTTCCTGTTTTAAGGTCAATCAGTACAAAGCACTTGAGGAGATAGTTGTAAAATACCAGGTCGATATAGAAATGTTCTGTCTCGGTAGAGATACGGTATTGCCTGCCCACGTAAGAGAAACCCTTTCCCAGTTCAAGCAGAAATTTTTCCAGATGATTAATAAGAGCCGTTTCAATTACATGTTCGGAGGCAAAATGAGTTTGTTCGATGTTTAGAAATTCAAAAACGTAGGGATCCTTGATGAAGTCGGCAATCTGTTGCTGGTCGACCGGTTCTGCAATCTTTGCCAATCCTTTGTTTGAAAGAACACGCTGGTAGTAAAATGTGTTGATGTTGCGTTCGAGCTGTCTTGTGCTCCAATTTTGTGATTCGCATTCTTTAAGATAATAGTCCCTGGCATCAGGATTTTGTACCCTCATGATTAGCCGATGATGTGTCCATGTCAAAAGGCTACGCACTGCGTAGCTTTTTTCATAGTCAGGATAAGTAAGATAGAATTGTCTGAAATTCTTTAGGTTAGCAATAGAAAGACCATATCCAAAATCTGATGATATTGCTTTGGAAAGTAATTTAAGTACATTACCCCCATAAACGGCACGCTCTTTTCCATCTTGTTCTTCTTGCACAATACGCTTACCCACCAGCCAATAGGCTTGCACCATGGTATAACTTACCGCTTGGTAGGCACTTTTACGTGCTTGTTCCAGAATTGTTTTTACATCGGAAACAAAATCCGGATTGCTTTTTTCAATGCCTGGTTCCATACGCTTGCAGTTTGTCGAAATTAGCAACAATCTGGTTCTTCAATGCTTCACCTTTTTCAAATTGAGCAATTAATTGAGCCTTCAGGGTTTCCATTTTATCTTCGAAAAGTATTCCATCATCTTCTTCGGCTTCGGTGCCGACGTAAATTCCAGGGGTGAGTTTGTAATCCTGCTTTTGAACTTCGGCAATGGTAGCGGCTTTGCTGAAACCATCGATGTCATTATAGTTATCGCCGTTGGTTCTCCAGGAATGATAAGTATCTGCAATTCTACTGATATCTTCATCGGTGAACACCCGTAATTTCCTACTTGCCATGGTGCCCATTTTGGAAGCATCTACAAAAAGGATCTCGTTGTTCCGTTCGCGGTGCGTGCCATCTTTTCCATCGCGGTTTTTGCTGAGAATAAACAAGCAGGCAGGTATCCCGGTAGTTAAAAACAATTTGTCTGGCAATCGTACAATTGCATCCACCATGCTATTGTCGACCATGTGCTGGCGGACGTTCCGCTCACCTTTGGTGTTGGAGGTCATGGCACCGTTGGCCATCACAATGCCGGCAGTTCCGGTATCGCTCAGGTGGTGCCAAAATGTTTGCATCCACATGTAATTTGCGCTGCCATCGGTGGTAAATTCTTCTTTGGGACCGAACAGTCGCGGGTCGCCATCGGGTAGATCTTCGGGGTGCCAATTGCTCACATTAAACGGAGGATTGGCAATCACATAATCAGCTTTTAACGTCGAAAATTTATCGTCCAGCAAAGAGTTACCCAATTTTATATCGAAGGAGAGGTCGCGCAACATCAGGTTCATTAAACACAGACGCAGGGTTTGAGCGGTCATCTCTTGTCCGTAAATGGAGATATCGTTTTTATTCCCTCCATGCTCGCTGATAAACCTTAAACTCTGAACGAACATGCCACCGCTGCCACAGGCTGGGTCGAATATCCGTCCTTTGTAAGGTTCGAGAATTTGTACCAGCAACCGCACAATACTGCCTGGCGTGAAGAATTGTCCGGCGCCGGAACCTTCGGCCATTGCAAAACGGCCAATGTAATATTCGTAGATACGGCCCAGGATATCGCTCTCGGGATTTTCCTTTTCCGAGAACTTCGGATGAGAAAGTAGGTTGATAATACCTCCGGTTTGTTTGGCGGATAGTTCACTTCGTACAAAAATGCGAGGAAGTATATTATTAAGCTGTGGATTGTGTTCTGTCAGCAAATCCTGGATTACATCAAAAGCATCATCTACCTTAACCTTGATATCGTCCTGCTCTGCATTGTCTTTGAGATATTGCCACGAAGCTTTTTTTGGAATTTTCAAGGTATTGCGGGAACGGTATTCATCTGGATCGTCCAGGATATATTTTATTTCTTCCCGGTCTAATGTGTAATAGGTTGAACCAGTGTCCTGGAGGAGTCCCTTAATTTCGTGATGCACAATTTCGTATCGCTCACTCAGGTGTTTCAGGAATACGAGCGGCAGAATGTAGTTTTTATAGTTGTTCTCCGAAACCGCGCCCCTTAGTTCGTTCGCCGCATCCCAGAGTTCTTTTTCAAAATCGATGTCTACTTTTGCCATTCGGTCAGGTTGTCAATATTTCCATAAAAGTAAAAGAATTATTTGATCATCATCCCCGTCACCTTCACGATAACGTCAATTGACTTTTGATTACGTCAAGAGCACTTCAGGATAACATACTCTTCTATCTATTCTTATCAAAACACGGGAATAGGAAAGCAGGTAAGATTATGCTAAATTTGGTCGTAGTTTATAGTTGCAATACAATTCATTTTCTGCAGTGACTAGCTAAATGTACTGTTCAGAAACATCCGCTCAATGCCATGGATTATAAGGAATTACTTGAAAAATATCAGGAATTGCTAATTGAAAACAATAGACTAAGGAAAGAAGTAAAAACCTTGAGTATCCAACTTGGCATTGAAAAAGCAGACGACATCAACGATTATGCTCTGGTAATTAAAACAGAAGAGAAAATATTTGAAAAGGATCCATTACCATTCTATACATTAAATTCCTCCCTAACCACAAATAAAAAGTCAGACTCAACGGAAAAGATCAAACTGTTCATGTCACTATTTCGCGGTAGAGATGATGTTTTTGCCAGAAGATGGGAAAACAACAAGAAAGACAAATCGGGATATTCGCCAGCTTGTGCCAATGAGTGGAGTTCCGGAATCTGCCAAAAGCCTAAAATTACATGTTCTGCGTGTAAAGATAAAAACTACCTCCCTTTGAATGAAGAGGTTATCGACGATCACTTGCGGGGCAGAAACAATCTTGTTATCGGGATATTTCCGATGCTAATAAACGAAACTTGCCATTTTTTAGCCATTGATTTTGATGATGAAGGATGGCAGAAAGACATTAGAACGCTAAGAGAAATTTGCATTATTTATGACATTCCAATTTCAGTAGAGCGTTCGCGTTCGGGCAATGGGGCGCATGCCTGGTTTTTCTTTGGTCAACCAATATCTGCATCTCTGGCAAGAAAATTTGGAAGTGCCCTGCTCACTTAAGCGATGAGTAGGCAGCATGATATTACGTTCAATTCCTACGACAGGCTTTTCCCCAATCAGGATACAATGCCGAAAGGCGGTTTTGGCAATTTAATTGCCCTTCCCTTACAAAAGGCTGCAAGGTTGAATGATAACAGTATTTTTATTGATGATCATTTTCAGCCTTACGAAGACCAATGGGCGTTTTTAGCCTCCATAAGAAGGCTGTCTGAAAAGGAACTTGAGATGCTGATATCAAAATTATGCCAAGGGAATGAACTTGGTCCCTTGAAAAAAGACGATGAGGAGGACAGAAAACCTTGGGAAACAGAAAAACTCGGTTTACGGAAGCATGATTTTCCTAAGAAATTGGAAGTTGTAAAGTCCAATATGCTATTTATACCTAAAGAAGGTTTTTCACAAAGGGCATTAAATCAGGTAAAACGCCTGGCAGCTTTCAAAAACCCCGAATTTTATAAAGCACAAGCTATGCGTATGTCGACTTTTAACAGACCAAGGATTATATCGTGTTCTGATGAAACGAACGAATATCTATGCCTGCCAAGAGGATGCGAAGAGGACTTGACTGCTTTATGTAAAGAATTACAGGTGGAAATTTGCTGGACAGATCAGACCAATGGCGGGAGAAAGATCGACGTTGAATTTAAAGGGGCTCTAAGGGCGGAGCAACCAATGGCTCTCGAAAAATTATTCGAGCATGAAAATGGAATCCTTTGTGGAACAACCGCTTTTGGCAAAACGATAGCTGCAATAAAATTGATTGCTGAAAGGAAAGTGAACACATTAATCCTGGTTAATAAAATCAGTTTAGTAACACAGTGGCAAGATAAATTAGCTGAATTCCTGATCATAAATGAGCCATTACCAAATGAAGTGGATTGTGAAGGCAAAAGCAGAAAGAAAAGCAGAGCTCTCATTGGACAATTGGGAGGAGGGAAACAGACACTCAATGGAATTGTAGATATCGCTGTAATTCAATCTCTTAGCAGAGAAGGTGAAGTGAAAGAATGTGTCAAGGATTATGGGATGATTATTGTCGATGAGTGTCATCATGTTTCGGCTTTCAGTTTTGAAATGATACTTAAAAGTGTGAATGCAAAGTATGTTTACGGATTGACTGCAACGCCTGTTAGAAAAGACGGACATCATCCGATAATCATTATGCAGTGTGGCCCTATCCGGTACAGGGATGATGCAAAAAAACAAGCTGAGAAAAGACCTTTTGACCATTATATCATACCCAGGTTCACCTCTTTCAAAGTTCCTTCCTGGTGGAATAAGGAAGAGAAAGATTTGTCTATCACTGAATTATATACGGAAATTGTATCCAATGAAATTAGAAATCTGCTAATCATCGAGGATGTCCTTCAATGTTACGAAAATGGAAGAAACAGCATCATTTTGACCGAACGGACGGCTCATGTTGATCTTCTTGCAAAAGAACTCAGAAAACGAATTCCGGATGTGATTTCTATCATGGGCACTATGGGAGCAAGAGAAACAAGGGAAACATTGCGTCGAATAAAAGATGCCCCGAAGGACAAGCCCCTCACGGTAGTTTCAACCGGCAAATTTATTGGGGAAGGCTTTGACGAACCACGGCTTGATACCCTATTTTTGGCCATGCCAATTTCTTGGAAAGGAACACTTCAGCAATATGCAGGAAGGCTACACAGGCTGTTTGACGGGAAAAAAGAAGTACTGATTTACGATTATGCGGATATTCATGTCCGGATGTTTGAGAAAATGTACAATAAACGGCTCTCCGGTTATGCTTCTTTTGGATACAAGGCTAAAGGAGAAAGCTTTATGTGAATGCAACCAGGGAAATTCTGATCGTAAGTCCGTTTGTTACAAAAAAACGGACTTTTCAGATGGCAAAAAATCTAAAGATTGCGTATGCCAATAACGTGAAAGTTATCATTGTGACCAGGCCTGCCGAAGAGTACAAAGAGAAGGATTTAAATACCTGGCAAGAAGCCATTGACGAATTAAAGAGTTCCGGTGTAACTGTGATCCTTAAATCCAACATTCACCAAAAATTTGTCCTAATTGATCAAAAGATCATTTGGTATGGAAGTATTAACCTATTAAGTTTTGGCAGTGCAAAAGAAAGTATGATGCGGATTGTAAGCCAAGGTATTGCTTCTGAACTGATAGAGAGCATAAAACTCTGATAGAGTCCCAATTCTCATCAGCAGGTTCAATGGTTTAGAATTTAAAAATCCAATGTCAATCCTTTTTGTATCGAAGGGTCGGATGGATCACGATTATCCAGCAGATTTGGAATCTTCAGTTCCAGTCCAAATTCTTTGTTTAACTTTTCAATGAAATAGGCTGTAAGCAAAGGCGATTCCTTCTCAATGTTCTGATGTACAAAAAAACAGATATCCCGGAGACCTTGATCAACCCAAATTTTGAGGCGATCGATCCAACAATTCAAACGTTCACAGTCACTTTGCGGATCGTTGGCCCCAACATAGCGGATAAACGCCACAGGGGTAGTCAGCCGCATATGCAGCAGGTCACGTCTTCCTGCCGTATCCACCAGGATATTGGTGATGCGATGTTTCTCGAATAACCGGTAGACTTCCGCTGAAACGGTTGCATTGTTGAACCATTCGGTGCTGCGTAACTCGACAGCCAGCGGAATCGCCTTAGGGAAGTTCTCTATGAAATGGGCCAGTCGGTCGCAATTTTTATACCCAAAATTATCGTTCAACTGAAGGAATACCATGCCCAGCCTTTCTTCAAAATTACTGATGCTGTCGCAATATTCATCCACCAACAACTGCACATCATTCAACCGCCTCAAATGACTGATACTTTGTGTGATCTTGGGAAAGAATCTAAACTCTATAGGGGTTTTTTCGCGCCAGCTAATCACCTGCTCCCGTTTGGGCATATTGTAAAATGTAGCATTCAGCTCAATGGAATTAAACTGACGGGAATAATAGGTCAATTCATCTTTGGTGCCCCGGGGATAAAAGTCTTTTAGATCCTGTTTGTTCCATTTGGCACAACCAACATAAACCTTGAGAGGCTTCGATCCGTTGTTTCTTCGAAGTACTCTTTCAGTATCAGCATGATCTGTCGGAAGTGTGAAATCAATAAGCCCTGGCTGGTCGATACGTCCAAATTTCATGTTTTAAAGGATTACAGATTTTGATTATCAAATATAAACATGTTTTATCTTTGATAACTGGATTTAACCAATTAGTCCTGATAATCATTACAATAATTAATGGATTTGTAATATCAGATATGAATCTTCCGAATCAGAAAGAAATCATGGATTTTAGAGAATTGCTGGAGAAATATCAGGCATTGCTAATTGAAAATAGTAGCCTGAAGGAAGAAATAAAAAGCTTACATGTCCGGATGTTTGAGAAGATGTACAATAAACGGCTCTCCGGGTATGCCTCTATAGGATAAAAGCAAAAGGAGAAAGTTTTGCCACAGAAAGTGTCGATATTATCTTTGACAATAGCAATTTTTTACCTGTGTATTCGAATGACATCGTGAATGCAACCAGGGAAATTCTGATCGTAAGCCCGTTCGTTACAAAGAAACGTACTCTTCAGATTGCTTGTTATTTAATCGGCAAAAGCATTGAACAATTACCGTTGACGAAATATAAGATGATCCGAATTTCAAGCTCACAACAAAATATGATGGTCAAGGTTCTTTCTTGTCAACTTTTTTCTATGAATGAAAGAAGTTGCCGGATCAATTTTAAAATCAAAATCTCTTTAAAACCTAAAAATCAGCATTCAACCGAACTAGCCTTATCCAAGTGAGCGAAAAAAAAGGAGGAAAATCCGGAAATATGACATCCACCACGGCGCATTACAATATCCACGACGTAGACTGTCAGCATTCACCATGAACGCTACTAATAGGCTGTATGGTGAATCTAAGCCTTTGATATTGAGGAATCTATCCTGATGTTCCGCTGAATTAAGGAAAGTGCAGTCCTACCTGTGTGCTTTCGGCTCTGTATAGTTCAGTCCTGTGTATTGGGGAATGCACGTATTCAGGATTAATGGAATCAAGGGAGTTAACTGGTACTTACACGACGGTGCCGAAGCTGATTTGGGGAACGAGTGAATGAGGAAGGAGAGCAGCTATCCCTTGTGGGGAAAGCACGATTGACGAGCCGTTAAAAGGAGTGAATCGAACAGGCAGCAGGCATATGGCTTTTGCCTTTATATCCTTGGGCTTACGAATGTGGAGTTACTAGCCCTTTAAAGAATATTTGTTCGAATTAATAATTTTTGCAGCATTATTTATTTATCTTATTTGCAAAATCAATCATAATCGGAATTATCTGATCAGATAATTGAATTGGATAATGTCCTGCTCCCGGTAACGGGTGTAATTCAGTGTAAATCCCTGCTTTGATCAATGAATCTGAAAGGGATTGGCTGATATAATAAGGAACAACATTATCCGTTGTGCCATGCAGAATACAGGTTGGAGGTGTTCCTTTTACCACCGGGCATGTATTAACGGGTCGGCTTATTTTATCCTGAATGCCATATGGAGGTAAACCTCCCCACATATCAATGCACCCTTTAAAAAGCCGGGCATTACAAAAAGATGTATTTACCACAAGTCCACCACCAGCAGAATCTCCGCAAATAATTATTTTCGTAGTATCAATTGCAAATTCTGAATTTTTTCCTTTTATCCATT
>DATCHD010000033.1:0-4045 GCA_036508555.1 Prolixibacteraceae bacterium | reverse complement strand
GGAAGCTGATTTCTGCATAGAGGTTCTTAAACAGGCCATTCACAAGTACGGTAAGCCAGAAATATTTAATACCGATCAAGGTGTTCAATTTACCAGTGAAGGATTTACTCAAGTTCTTAAAAGCCATGAGGTCCAGATTAGTATTGACGGCAGAGGACGTGCGATTGATAATATTTTTATCGAACGACTTTGGCGAACTGTGAAATACGAAAATGTATATTTACATGCATATGCCAATGGGCTGGATCTTTACAAGGGGATCAAAGATTACTTTGAATTCTACAATAATGAGAGGATCCACCAGAGTCTGAATTACCAGACTCCTGCGTTTGTTTACACTTTGGCTGCCTAGATTATGAACATTTTAACCATTATGAACAAAGAAAAAAAGAACCAAAAAAAGAAAGATGTTGAGACGGGTAATAACTCGGAGAGTTATTACCCGTCTCAACATCAAAACAATAACAACATCATTAACTTATTTGTCCTAATAAAGGGGAGTACTTTACAATTTCTGCTTCGAAGGATGAGAGAACGAACAGCGAAGGATGAGCGAAGGATCAGAAAGCCGGTTTTGGAGCTAAATTGACATGTATCGGGTCGGAGCGAAGATTGAATCATACATAATACAGAAAATAGCCCGATCGCTGAAACTAGGTACGAATAAAGGACGCATTAAAAAACCAACATGTATGCAGCAAAACGCAAACACTTGGTTAAAAGAATTATTTTTAATAAAAAATTTAAGAACCCATTATGAAGAAGAACTATTTGCTATGGAAGTTGATTTTTATGCTTATTCTTGTTGCCAATTCATCGGCTGAAGGTCAAATCAGTGTAACGAACCGGTCAGCAGACAATGTCATCGTATTTGGCAACAGCAAACTTAAAGTTACGCTTGATTATGCTTCAAAATGTGTTGTCACAGGCATGGAAGTGAACGGCGAAGCGGTTCTTTCAGGCAAATCGGGAATCTATTCAGAGATCAGGACTTCAACAGCCACCTATTCAACGCGTAAACTGGCCACATCGCCCAAAATAAAAACCCAAAAGAACAGTGTGACGATCTCCGGCATTCGTTATGGCGATGATAATGCGCCCATTAACGAAGTCTGGACTTTCCTGATCACAGAGTCCGATATCAGGTTTGATATTGAAAGAACGGTTTCAAAACCCCTTGTGGCCGAAGAAGTTTCCTTTCCGATCGTAAACTTTAACAGTATTCATACCTGGGACGGTTCCTTTCTTGGTTACGGCGGATTGGCCTGGCTCTATCTCTTCAACGAAAAGCTATGCACCTATGGCGTTCATACAGGCTCTTCGGTTTTCTGGAACAGCACGACCGGGAATGGATTAAAAGTGGCTACTTCGGTACCCGGAAAGCAGGTCGCATCAAAATTCACACGGTCAAATGATGATCAGTTGGTGTACGCTGTTTCAGTGTCGGATAGCGAGATGAAATACCGGTACGATGCCGGTACCAACAGAAGAAGATTTGTAAGGGGAAAAACAGATGTCTGGGATTCCTTTCAGTTATCAGCAGGGAAATATGCTGAATCAGTTACCTTTTCGTGGGTAAATTATAAGGAAGAATACAACCGTGGTCATTTGGCAGGGATCAATGGCAAACAGGTTACCAGCCTCGCAAATACCATCGCAAGGATTGGCGTTATTGATGCTAAGCATTTCGGTGGCAACAGCTGGCATACACCCTACGGGCCTATCTGTCTGCATGAGCAGTACATCGGCCAGTTAGGAATTGCCATTGACGATACCAGTTACACAGAAGGATACAAGCAATGTTTGGCTAATTACAGGGATAATGCAATTCAGCCGGATGGCAGGGTACTTTCAAGATGGGCCTATACCGACGAAGATGCCATGGCTGGAACAGCAACCTCAAAAGGGTTTTATGAAGCGCAGTGGGGATATTTGCTGGATTCAAATCCCGACTTCGTTACAAATGTTTCGGATCTTTACAATCAAAGCGGTGATTTAAAATGGGTCAGAAAATTCAAGCAACACTGCGAAAAGGCACTGGAATATCTCTTAAAAAGAGACACTAACGGTAACCACCTGGTTGAAATGAAGACCAACAGCGAGTCTGAAAAAAGAGGAAGCGACTGGATTGATATCATTTGGGCATCTTATGAAAATGCCTTCGTAAATGCCAAACTCTATTACGCGCTCACCTTATGGTCGGATATTGAGAAACAGCTTGGAGATACAGAAAAGGCAAACTATTATTCAACCTATGCATCCGAACTCAAAACCAGTTTTAATAAATCGACTAAATCAGGTGGGTTTTGGGATGAGAAAAACAATTGGTACGTACATTGGCTGGATAAAGACAAATCGGTTCATGGCAACAACCTGGTGATACCTGTAAATTTCATGGCAATCACCTACGGTATTTGTGACGATGAGCAACGGAAGAAAGCCATTCTTGATAAGGTTGAAGAACAAATGCAAAAGGAAAAACTGTTCGCCTGGCCGTTGTGCATGTATTCGTATGCAAAAGGAGAAGGAAACGAATGGCAATTTCCATTCCCCAACTACGAAAACGGAGACATATTCCTGTCGTGGGGAGCAATAGGCGTTGAAGCATATGCCTCCTATAAACCGGAACTGGCCTTGAAATACGTTGAAAATATCCTTGCAAGATACGAAAAGGACGGATTGGCGTTCCAACGCTATGGAAGAGTTAAGCAGGATGGATTGGGAGATGACATACTTTCAGGAAACAGCCTGGCTATTATAGGGCTTTACAAATCAATTTATGGGATCAATCCGATGTATAACCGGATGTATCTTAATCCCCACATCCCTGAAAAACTTTCGGGAACAACATTGAATTATAAATTCAGGGGAGACAAACTGGTAATCAGCCTGGATAAAGGCCGATATTCCGTTTCCAACGCTCAGTTTAAACTGACCTCCGCAAAGGATTTCGGCTTCAATGCAGGTAAGAACGAATTGGAATATTTCAATTCCGATAACGATGCCTATTCGCTGAAAGCACACCTTGTGAAGACCGGTAATCTTTCTATTGAAATTGTCAGATGGAATGAAAAAGAATGTGCATGGAATCAGATTGCATCTCCAAATACTGGAAAAATAACTTATTCTGCATGCAAATTAAAGGCTGATAATAAATACGCGATTAAAGTTAATGATCAAATTTTTAAGACCCTGAAAAGTGACAAAGAGGGTCGTTTGGAGTTTGATGTAAATTCAAAAACCGATTCAACGAAAATCAGCATTCAATTATTGAACAAGTAGAAATTCAAATTTTATGAAAAGAGCATTAATTCTGTTATCAATTCTGGCAGTTGCATTCATTTTTGCATCAGGCCTGACAGATAAAGCAAAAGTATCAGACAAAGCCCTGGGAAAAGGCTTTATTACTCCGCCCGATTCGATTCAAACCAGCGTTTACTGGTACTGGATATCCGACAATATTTCAAAAGAGGGAGTTGTAAAAGATCTGCAGTCGATGAAAAAAGCGGGCATCAACCGGGCTTTCATCGGCAATATTGGCCTTGATGATATTCCTTACGGGAAAGTCAAAATGTTGAGTGAAGCGTGGTGGGATATCCTTCACGTTGCACTGAAAACAGCAACTGAGCTGAACATCGAAATCGGAATTTTCAACTCGCCGGGATGGAGCCAGTCGGGGGGACCCTGGGTAAAAGCTGATGCAGCCATGCGCTACCTTACAGCTTCGAAACTTCGGGTTAAAGGACCTCTGAAGTTCAGGCAAAAGCTGGAAAAGCCGATTGATATCTTTCAGGACGTTAAGGTGATTGCTTATCCTGTTCCAAAAGACGACCGGCTCGTTCTGAATACTAAAAATGGGAGAGTAACTTCGTCTCCTCATGTTACCGATTTGGATAAAATTGTGGATGGTGACAATAAAACCGGAATCAGCTTTCCTGCAAGTGGCGAATTTGTGGTTGATATACAAGCCAATGCCCCATTTACCGCGCGCAGTCTTTCTGTTCGTTCTACCGAACAACCGATGAATGTTACTGCTGCGATCCAG
>DATCHD010000032.1:0-60600 GCA_036508555.1 Prolixibacteraceae bacterium | reverse complement strand
GCTCCGTTTTTTGGGAAAAATATTCAATCGATGCTAAAACTGGGCCGGGCTCAGGGTGTTGCCATGGCTGCTTCACTCTACCGTGGAGTTCCCATTTTTGAATATGCACCACTGCGAATCAAACAGGCGATCACCGGTAGTGGGGCTTCCTCCAAGGAACAGGTTGCCTATTTCCTCAAACAGATGTTCGGCATGACCATCATGCCTTCCGACCTGGATGCCACCGACGGTCTGGCGGCTGCTGTGTGCCACTACCTCCAGATGAAAAATCCGGTTTCACTTAAAGGGTCGAAGAATTGGGAAGAATTTGTGAAGAAGAATCCGGGGAGAGTGAGATGAGATATGAGATAAGCTGCTTTTGCTCCATAGCCTTAGCAAACGTGCTTAGATATTATCTCGTTAATTGATAATCGTTAATCAATAAACCTGCTGAAAGGTTCAATCTTGGAGTCAATTTTCGAATCATTTCAACTGTTAATTTTCGCTTGCGATTAAGAATCTCAGAGACCCTGCTTTTACCTCCAATTGCGTCAATGAGATCAATCTGCTTTAATTGCATCTCTTCCATCCTAATCTTAATTGCTTCAATTGGGTCCGGAGATTCTATTGGATAATGTCTTTTCTCATACTCGTCAATCATTAATCCAAGAACATCAGCCTCATCACTTTCTACTGTTCCAACAAGTGCATCAAATATTACCTCTAGTCTTTTTAATGATATTTGGTAATCTTCTTTTGTTTTTATCGGTTTTATATTCATTTGTTTATGTTTTGTTTTTTAAATTGTATTTACATCAATCCTATTATATTCTTCATGAGTTCCAATGAATCGGATAAAAATCCATTGTTTCTCAAAGTTAAATTTCGCCACCAATCTATATGAATTGCCTTTTATGTTAAAGACAATCCGACTGTCCTTTAGAATACTTGCATTTCCATATGTCTGTTTGACTTCATTCGGTGATTTCCATTCCGTATTCATCGCGGTATCATACCAGGTTTTTAAATACTGCTCAGAATCAGGATGCCTTTCCCAATATTCTCTCAAAGTACTCTTTGCAAATATTCTTTCCATTTAAATATAATCTGAATACAAAGATAATAAAATAATTCTCAATTCGGGAACTTTTATTTTGCGGTTTGTGTTTCGGCATGTTTGCTAACTTTCGAATGCGCACCCCTGCGCATCAAACAGGCGATCACCGGTAGTGGGGCTTCCTCCAAGGAGCCAAAAACTGGGAAGAGTTCGTGAAGAAGAATCCTGGTAGGTGAGATGAGAGATGAGAGATGAGACCGTTCAGCCAGAATCCTACTGGATGTGTGCATTAGACGAATGCTTTTGAAATATTTTCGGCTATTAGTTTGAATTCTTCAGCGGTAAATTGCAGTTTGGGTTTGGAGAAATTGATGTCGCTTTCACTGTTTAAAGGCACCAGATGTATGTGTGCATGAGGCACTTCCAGTCCGAGAACTGCCACCCCTACCCTTTTGCAGGGGATCGCTTTGCCAATTGCCAAAGCTACCTTTCGGGCAAACGACATCAGTCCGGTGTAAGTCGCCTCATCCAGATCAAAAAGATAATCGACTTCTTTCTTTGGGATGACCAGGACGTGACCTTTGGCTAGTGGAAAAATATCGAGGAAGGCAAGATAATTTTCGTCCTCGGCTACTTTGTAGGAGGGAATCTCGCCGGAGGCTATTTTGGAAAAGATGGAAGGCATAATTTACAATTATTCGTTATTCGTTACATTTTTTTTTGCAGCCACACAGCACCAACGGATTTGCAATCCGTTGGTGAAAGTTTACCAGCGGATTGCAAATCCACCGGAGCGTCAACTGGAAAGTTTACCAGCGGATTGCAAATCCACTGGAGCATCAACCGAAAGTTCACTGGCCCAGTTCGATGTTAATGATTTCGAATGGAATAATCCCGGAAGGAACTTGAATATCCACTATATCGCCAATTTTCTTACCAAGAAGACCCTTGGCAATGGGCGTGCTGACGCTGATCTTGGCCGCTTTCAAATCCGATTCGTGATCGGAGACAATTGTATATGCCATGACAGCATTATTTTTGATATTCCTGATAGTCACTTTATTCATGATCTGAACAACGTCCGTATCTATCTTGGATTGATCAATGATTCGGGCGGTGGCTATCTGATCCTGCAAAACCGCAATCTTGGCTTCGAGCATACCTTGAGCATCCTTGGAGGCATCATACTCTGCATTCTCAGAGATATCCCCTTTTTCGATGGCTTCGCCGATTTGTTTGGATATGGCCGGTCTTTCAATATTAAGCATCCTGTCAAGATCTGCTTTTAGCTTTTTCAACCCTTCTGCGGAGATATACGTAGCTTTGGTCATTCTTATTTTCTGTTTCTGATATTATACATAAAAAAACAGAAGAACTCCAACTCTGGAGCTCTTCCACTATTCAATCTTACGCAAATGTAGAAAATATTCTTTTTTATTGTGCAAGAAGAAAGGCATATTTTTTTGGGTGTGGGTTTTTTTGTATTTTTACACTCAGATGTTAATCCTCTAAATGTCAAAAATATGAGTTCCGGAAGCATTTCACGTTGTTTGTTTTTGACATTGGTGCTGGCTTTCTTCGCCTGCACCACCAATCAAGACAGTCTCGTCCCCTATGCGAAGGTAGATGAATATTTCAACCTGGTCAATTATAATAACTTGCTGATTGCCAATAACTCCATGACTTTCCCAACGTTGGGCTACGCCGGACTGATTGTTATCTGCATCAGCGACCAGCAATACCTGGCTTTTGATGCCTGTTGTCCCTTCGAGGGAAGCAGAACCAGTGTTGTCGAGACGAATCCTGGTAAGACAGGAGTGGTCGCAAGTAGCAATCCGGTGGCAACCTGCAAAATCTGTGGTTCTCAATACTTTCTTCTCGGCGGTGGGTATCCGATAGAGGGTCCGTCGACCAGAAACCTGAAGACATATCAGGTCACTGTGATGGATAACAGATTGTGGGTACATAATTGAAAACGGGGAATCTCATCCCTCGTTTCAAACGAGGGATAGCAGATAAGCAGTACGCAAGTCATCCCTCGTTTCAAACGAGGGATAGCAGAGGGAAACGAGGGATAGCAGATTAAGTGGCTGCTCAGGGAGCGGTTTAATACCGGTAATGTTCTGGCTTGTAAGGTCCACCCTTGGGAATGCCCAGGTATTCTGACTGTTCCGTGGTGAGCGTTGTCAGCCGCACACCCAGCTGGGCAAGATGCAGTCTGGCAACCTCCTCGTCGAGGTATTTTGGCAGGCGATAAACACCAACTTCGTAGTTGTTTTTCCACAAATCCAGTTGAGCAAGTGTCTGGTTGGTGAAGGAATTACTCATCACAAACGACGGGTGACCAGTTGCGCATCCGAGGTTGACCAAGCGGCCTTCTGCGAGCAGAAAAATGGCATGACCATCCGGATACAAGTATTTATCGACCTGTGGTTTGATGTTGGTCTTCTTAATTCCGGGCCATTTCTCCAGTTTGCTGACCTGTATCTCGTTGTCGAAGTGACCGATGTTACAAACTATAGCCTGATCCGGCATCGCGGCAAGATGCTCTGCAGTAATGACATCTTTGTTTCCGGTAGTGGTGACAAAAATATTGCATTCGCGCACTACATCCTCAATTGTAGCGACCTGAAAACCTTCCATCGCGGCCTGCAACGCGCAGATCGGATCGATCTCGGTTACGATCACACGGGCGCCATAACCCCTGAGTGACCTGGCACAGCCCTTACCTACATCGCCATATCCGCAGATCAGGACGACCTTACCGGCTACCATCACATCGGTGGCGCGCTTGATTCCGTCGGCCAGCGATTCGCGGCATCCATAGAGGTTGTCGAACTTTGATTTGGTAACCGAGTCATTCACATTGATGGCCGGGAATAACAATTCGCCCCGCTCCAGCATCTGGTACAAACGATGAACGCCGGTGGTTGTCTCTTCAGAAACACCTTTGATTTCTTTAATCGCATTGCTCCAACGATGAGGAGTCTCTTTCAGTATTTTCTTTAATGCAAGGAACAGCTGCTTTTCATCCTCCCCTTCGACGTGTTTATCCAGAATGGAAGGGTCCTTCTCAGCCGCATTCCCAATATGAACCATCATAGTTGCATCACCACCATCGTCGACGATCATTTGCGGTCCGAGGCCATTGCCAAAATCGAGGGCACGTTCAGTGCACCACCAGTATTCCGCGAGGCTCTCACCCTTCCAGGCAAAAACCGGAATTCCTGACTTGGCAATCGCAGCGGCGGCATGATCCTGTGTAGAGAAAATATTGCAGGAAGCCCAGCGCACGTTGGCGCCCAGCGAGCCTAAAGTCTCAATCAGAACGGCTGTCTGAATGGTCATGTGCAGCGAACCCATGATGCGAACGTCTTTCAGCGGCTGCTCTTTTCCAAATTTTGTGCGCAGGGACATCAGTCCGGGCATCTCTTTTTCTGCTATTTCAATCTCTTTGCGACCAAAGGCGGCCAAAGAGATATCGTGAACTTTAAAATTTTCCATTAATTGTTTTTATTATTTAGACTTAAGGTTGTTGCAATCATTTTTTAAGTCCGCAAAGATAAGCAAAGCGCTGGTTTTATCATCCTTTAACTGTGCAATTAACAAGGCCAGATTCTCAAATTTTTTCTCATCCCGGATTCTCTCCACAAAATTAACAGAGATATCCTTGTGGTAAATATCCTTATTAAAATCAAAAATATGTACCTCGATGCTCCTGTGATCCACATTCGAATTCACGGTAGGGCGGGTACCGACGTTGAGCATTCCCTCATACCTGCCACCCTCAACATTCACATATACGGCATAAACCCCGTCTAAAGGGATCATTTTATGGCTGTCGACCGGGAAATACGTTCCTGGGATCACCCTTCGACTGCGCTCAGGGACCGGAAACTCGGGGACCGGCAGGATATTGGCCGTTGGAAAACCCAAATCGCGACCCAGGCGCCGGCCTTCGATGACAACGCCCTTTAATAAATAGGAGTATCCCAGAAAATGGTTGGCCTTTCGCATGTCGCCGGCTTCGAGCGCCTGGCGAATCCTTGTCGAACTGACCGCCACATTTTCGACCAGCAGCGGATTGAGCTGTTCCACTTCGAATCCGTATTGACGGCCAAGCGCTACCAAGGCCTGAAAATCGCCTTTCCGGTCGTGGCCGAACTTATGATCAAATCCCGTTACCAGCTTATGAATGTGCATCTTACCTACCAGGATATCTGAAACAAAATCCGTGTAGCTTAGCGCGGCAAATTCTTTGGTGAAAGGATAGATCACCAGGTGATCCAGCTCCAGTGCCTCCAACAGAACGATCTTTTCTTCGAGGGTCGACAGCAGCCTGATGGTGTCCTCTTCCGGGGTTAAGACCATCCGCGGATGCGGTGAAAAAGTGAACACGACAGATTCCCCGCCAGTTTCGTGGCTTATTTTCATGAGCTCAGTAATGACTTCCCGGTGACCGAGGTGAACGCCGTCAAAAGTTCCGATCGTAACGACCGGTCTGGCGGCCCTGAAATTTTCTAATCCGTAGTGTATCCTCACGAAAAAAATAAAGTGCAAAAGTAATTATTTCTTCGCATTTTTGTCGCTTCATCGTTCCCTTTCCAGGAAACTAAAAACAGGAATATATGAACAGAATCCTTGCATTGTTGATGATCGTCCTGCTTGTCTCTGCCTGCGGGAAGAAAAGTAATTACACCATTAGCGGAAAAATCGAAGGCGGGGCCGGCAAGAAAATCTATCTGAACCATCTGCTTACCACCTCCCAAAAACCGGTTGATTCAGTCAAATTGGATGCCTCGGGTGCCTTCAAAATGAAAGGGAAAGTGAGCGCTCCTACTTTCTTCCTGATGAAGATTTCGGAATCGAATTTTGCTACTCTGCTGGTTGATTCAGCCGAAAACCTCACCATCACAGGATCTTACAAAAATTTCGCCAACGATTATGTTATCCAAGGGTGTGATAATTCTTCCAAAGTGCGCGACCTGACCTTCCGTTTTGCAGCTGCCCAGGCGAAGTCAGATTCTATTCGATTACTGTACGTGAAGCATGCGAAAGATGCCGGATATACTTCCGACCTGGAAAGGTGGGACAAGGAATATTCCAAAACGGTGAATGACTATACTATTTATGTGAATGACTTTGTCAAGAAGAACCCCTTCTCCATGGCGAGTGTTTATGCCCTTTACCAGAAATGGGACGCGAACAACTACGTCGCCAATGACTTTCAGGCCATGAAGACCGCTGCTTCGGCCCTTAATGCAGTCTATCCGAAAAACGAACAGGTTAAGGCACTCTACAACCATACGCTAAGTCTTTTGAAGGAACAGAAGAGTGCCAAAATGAACCAGCTTTTGAGCCAGAATGCCATCAACTCTCCGGATATTAAACTACCAGATGTTTCCGGAATAGACCGCACCCTCTCCTCGCTTCGCGGGAAAACAGTGCTGGTGCATTTCTGGTCGGCCAAGGACCGGACCTCCAGAATTCAAAATAAGGTATTGGTCGAACTCTATTCCATATTCAAACACCGTGGATTCGAAATATATATGGTGAGCGTCGATGATGACCGTGCGGCCTGGACGGCAGCTATTGCCGAAGATCAACTTACCTGGATCAACGTAGGAGACATGAAGGGAAGTAACTCTGCTTTAATCAATTACAATGTCCAGACGATCCCCGCCAACTACCTTCTCGACAAGGAAGGGAAGATCATCGGCAAGAACATGATGGGACCACAATTGAATTCCACCTTGTCGAAAATTTTGTAAATTAGGTTTTACCTTTATCTTTGTCGCAAAATTTATTGGTTATCGGAAAGAAAGTCTATTTTGTATCTGACCTTCATCTTGGAGCGCCTGCGCTGAGTGACAACAGGGAACGCGAGCTGCTCTTTGTCGATTGGTTGAAATCGATCAGAAATGATGCCTCCATGCTCTTTCTGTTGGGCGATTACTTCGATTTCTGGTTCGAATACAAGAAAGTTGTGCCCAAAGGCTATGTCAGATCACTGGGTTTATTAGCGGAGATGAGCGACAGCGGCATCCCTATCCATTTTTTCACGGGAAACCACGACATCTGGGCCTTCGATTACTTCTCCAAAGAACTTGGACTGATCGTTCATACAGACACGCTCAGCATTGACCTTCTTGGTAAGAAATTTTTTCTTGCCCATGGCGATGACCTTGGGAAGAAGGATTTTGGTTATCAGCTGATTAAAGGATTTTTTCGCAACCGTTTGTCTCAATGGGCCTTCGCCAAGATCCATCCCGATCTTTCTTTCCGTCTGGCCAATTTCTGGACGAAGAAAAGCCGCCTCTCCTATAAAGATGGGGACCGCGGTTTTAAAAGCCTCGAACAGGAGGAGCAGTATCACTACGCCAAAAGCGTCCTGCCTAAAGAACATTTTGATTATTTCGTTTTTGGCCATCGTCATATCATTCTGAATGAGGAGATTTCGTCTGGCAGTAGATTGATTTGCCTGGGCGACTGGATCCGGAAATTCACCTTCGGCGTGTGGGATGGGAACGAATTTAGGATTGAAAAAGTAAATGAAGAAAAGATAAAAGAGTATAGAATTAAAATTTAATTATGAGCAAAAAGCTTTATACCATTATTGTAGCAACGGGTTCATATGTTCCTCCGACGGTGATCCCCAACAGTTATTTCCAGGATGCAGAATTTTATGATCCGGCTACCGGGAAGAAATTTGAAACATCCAACGAGGATATCATCCGTAAATTTCATGAAATAACCAATATCGAAGAGCGGCGTTATGCCGAGCCGGATCAGGCGACCAGCCACCTGGCCACCTTTGCGGCACTGGATGCCCTGGAATCTTCGGGGTACGATCGCGAAAAACTCGATTTTATCATCGCTGCGCACAATTTTGGCGATCTTTATCCGGGTGCATTCCGTTCGGATATTTGTCCGGCCATCGCCAACCGTGTTAAGACGCAGTTGGGAATCAAGAATACGCATGTCTTCACACATGATGTCATTGCCGGATGTCCGGGTTGGACGACTGCCATGATCATTGCGGATGCCTATATTAAAAGCGGATTGTTCAAATGCGGACTCGTGATCGGATCCGACTTGAATTCACGTGCCTCAGATCCTTTCGACAGAGACCGGATGATTTTTTCTGACGGCTCCGGAGCTGTGATCGTCGAAGCAACTGAAAGCAAAATCCCGGTAGGTATTTTGTCAAGTGCCAGCCGTTCTGATATCGATCCGGGCATGTTGAAAATGGGGGTGTCGCTGAATCCCGACTATCAGGGTACGGAATTGAATATCAGGATGTTAGGACACAAAGTATATGCCTATGCACTCAGCGCCGTACCCGGAGTGGTGAAGGAGAGCCTCGACAAGGCCGGGCTGCATCTGACAGACATCAAAAAAGTGCTGATCCACCAGGCCAATGAGAAGATGGATGAGGCGATTCTGCACAGGGTTTTCAAGCTTTATGGCATCAAGGAATTCAATCCGGATGTGATGCCGATGACCATCCGCACCCTGGGCAATTCTTCTACGGCAACGGTTCCCACGCTGCTCGACCTTATTGTGAAGAACAAAATGGAAGACCATTCCATCGAACCTGGCGATCATATCATCCTCACTTCGGTAGGAGCCGGTATGGTGATCAATTCTATCGTGTATCGTTTCCCTGACAACGCGCTTTTCCAGGAAGACTAAAAAATATTTCTATGGAAATTTTACTTCCGGTTCTGGCATTTGTGGTGGGTGGAGTCGTTGTCTTTCTTTGGCAGCAGCGCCGCCTTAGCGAAGAGCGGGCCGATGCCCTGGCGCGGTTTTATGAAGCAGAAAAAAATAAATCGCTTGCCGAGCAGCAGCTTTCTACCCTGATGAAAGACTTTTCGGAACTTAAGACCGAACTATCGTCGGAACGTCAGAAAAATGAAATTTCCATCCGTGAGCTGACCACTTCCATGTCGGAATTGGAACATGCAAAAAAACAGATTGCCGAAAAGGCAGTCGAGCTGGAACAGATCCAGAAGCGGCTGACCGTCGAATTCGAGAATGTCGCCCATAAAATCCTGAAAGAGCATTCGGCTGAATTCACCACGCTGAACCAGAAAAATATCGGAGAAATTCTCTCGCCGCTCAAAGAGAAAATTCTGACTTTTGAGAAAAAGGTGGAAGAATCTTATGAAAAAACCCTTCGGGACCAGACGGATCTGAAGGTAGAGTTAAAAAAATTGCAGGAACTCAACCTCAAGATCAGCGATGATGCCAAAAATCTGACACAAGCCCTCAAGGGTGATGTCAAGAAACAAGGAAACTGGGGAGAAGTGGTTCTGGAGCGGGTGCTCGAACGTTCGGGGCTTACCTTGGGAAGAGAATACGAAAGAGAGGTGGTGGACGAGAACAGTGACGGAAAGCAGATACGACCCGACGTCATCATCCACCTTCCTGATAAGAAACACCTGATCGTCGACTCGAAAGTTTCGCTGGTAGCTTACGAGCGACTGGTCAATGAGGTATCAGATGAACTGAGAATTCAGCATCTGGCGGATCACCTCAGATCGTTGCGGTCGCACATTAAGATGCTCTCCGACAAGCATTACCAATCTGCAAAGAATCTGAACAGTCCGGATTTTGTATTGCTATTTTTGCCGATCGAATCGTCCTTCAGCATCGCCATTCAGGAAGATCAGGAGTTGTTCAACTATGCATGGGACAAT
The DNA here is from genome assembly GCA_036508555.1 of Prolixibacteraceae bacterium. Classification (GTDB taxonomy): domain Bacteria; phylum Bacteroidota; class Bacteroidia; order Bacteroidales; family Prolixibacteraceae; genus CAINVV01. The sequence continues at coordinate 50,859 of DATCHD010000032.1, read as the reverse complement.
AAAGTGGTGGTCGTGAGTCCTACGACCCTTCTGGCTACGCTACGCACCATTGCCTCCATCTGGAAACAGGAGAATCAGACCAAAAACGCGTTGGAGATCGCCTCGCTCGGAGCGTCACTCTATGACAAGTTTGTCGGTTTCGTTCAGGATCTGGTGAAAGTTGGGAAGGGCCTTGAGTCGGCACAATCCAATTACAACGATGCACTTGCCAAGTTGCACACTGGCAAAGGGAATCTGGTTCGGACTTCTGAAAGGCTGAAAGATCTTGGGATCAAAACTCAGAAGGCTCTACCCGATCAAATGATTGAAGATGAGGAACCTGACAAATTGTCGGATAAAGTTTAGTCGAAGAGCAGTAAATGTGTTGCTACCAGTATTGCCATGTAAAGGAAAAAGAGAAATTCCCGCCAGAAGTTCCGTTTGCTCGATAGGAAGAAATGAGCCATCAGAAAAGAGACCGGAATGGTGCTGAGCGCTATCACTCCCAAATCCGTAGAGTGAAACAGAAAGGCAGACGGAATAGTCAATCCGATGATCCAGTAAATAATAATAAAATATTTCCTCGTGCTCATCTTTCTGATGTTTACTGAGTTAATCAGGGATATGCTGCCGAATGCAGAGAGCAGGAAGATAAACCCTGTAAGGATCAGGAAGGCCGGTTCGAAAATAAATTGATTGTTGACAGCTTTCATCCCTTCAAGAATAGTGAAAATAATTGCCTGATCGGATCCGGAGACATACAGGAAGGACCAGAGGAATAACAAGGGTAGCGTGATTCCGATGAGCGGAATGACCAGCAGTCGCCAGTTGTCGTTTTTCTGTAACACGAAGATACTGATCCAGATGAGTGGGAACAGCGTCACCACAGGCAAATAGAAGAGAGCTCCTACAGAAAGTAGAAAAGAGGCGTTGAAGGTCGAAGATATCTCATTTTTTCGGTGATAAGTGGAGAAAATAAAGTAGATCGACAGCAACAGAAAAAACGTAGCCGGATAAGCAGGATGGAAGGTTTGAAGGGAAGGAAATGCCGAAACAGTAGCAATATAAATTATACCCGGCAGAAAGGTGCGCTGCTGCAAAAACTGAAATTCATAGCTCAGTAGTGAGAGAATCAGGGCATTCAGCAACACCAGCAGAAAACCTGTCATGACGGGCCAGATGGTCGTTCCGGTAAAAAATTTCGCGAAGAAAATATACAGAGGCATCATGCCTTCTCCCGGCTGGACGACCAGGGCGGTGGGTACCCGCAAAGGCTCCATCCAGAAGAGGAAGGCTACGACCGGTATCAGGATGGCACTGTAAACATTTTTGTTGTTAAAAAGCCTCAGCAACATGATGGCCTATTTTAAATCAAATCCAATATCGGAACGAAAATACATTTTATCGAAGACAATACGCCTGGCATTCCTGTAACTCAGGGCCAAAGCCTCATCCATGGTATTGGCTACGGAACTGACTGCGAGAACCCGTCCGCCGTTGGTAACGATTTGATCCCCTTTCTTCTTTGTTCCGGCATGAAACACCACGCTATCTTCAACATTTTCAAGGTATTGGATGGGCTTCCCCTTGTCATACGAACCGGGATAGCCGCCTGCTACGATCATTACTGTGACTGCAGTGCGTTTATCGATGACCAACTCCTTTTCATGCAGGTTTCCCTTCGCGATACCGTCGAGCAGATCGACGAAATCCGATTGAACGCGCATCAGCACGGCTTCCGTTTCAGGGTCGCCCATGCGGACATTGTATTCGATCAGGTAAGGATCGCCGCCGCAATTCATGAGGCCGAGGAAAATGAACCCTTTGTAAGGAATTCCCTCTTGCTGCAATCCCCTTATGGTCGGAATCACCATTCGTTCCTCGACCTTTTTCAGGAACTCCTTTGTGGCAAACTTTACGGGTGAGATGGCCCCCATTCCGCCGGTATTCAGACCGGTATCCCCTTCACCAATTCGCTTGTAATCCTTGGCTTCGGGCAATATTTTATAATGTACCCCATCGGTCATCACAAAAACTGAACACTCCAAACCAGCGAGAAACTCCTCTATCACTACCGTGGAACTCGCACTACCAAAGAGTCCATTGAGCATCTCCTGCAGTGAATTTATGGCTTCTTCAAGCTGATCAATGATCAGAACACCTTTACCGGCTGCAAGTCCATCAGCTTTAAGCACATAAGGGGGTTTCAGTTTCTTTAGAAATTCAATTCCTTCGCTCAGATTTCCTGCATGAACCGTAAGATATCCGGCTGTAGGAATATGGTTTCTCATCATAAATTCCTTGGCAAACTCTTTACTCCCTTCGAGCCGGGCACCGCTGCTGCCAGGACCTATCACCGGAATATTTCTGAGCTGGCTGTCGGCCAGAAAGAAATCGTGAATACCTTCTACCAGCGGAACCTCCGGACCCACCACCACCAGGTCGATATGGTGCTGAAGGACTGCCTTTTTTATTGCTGGGAAGTCGGTCACCCCGATTTCGAGATTTACACCCAGCGATGAGGTACCCGCATTGCCGGGTGCCACAAAAATCTTTTTAACCTGGCTGCTTTGTTTCAGTTTCCAGGCAAAAGCGTGCTCGCGCCCTCCCGATCCTATGATTAATATGTTCATACGCTGCTTGAATGAAGATGCAAAATAAACAAGAATTTTGTTTATTAAGGTTAGGGAAACGCGTTTGAGGAAATTTATCTTATTTTTGGTAGAAGAAGTATTTTACTTATTCGTAAAAATGTCAGCACATTCAATAACTGTCATCGGTAGCACGAATACCGACATGGTGATCAAAACCACCAGACTGCCCCTGCCGGGAGAAACTATTCTCGGCGGCGATTTTCTGATGAATCCGGGAGGAAAGGGAGCCAACCAGGCCGTCGCGGCGGCTCGTTTGAACGGTAAAGTAACGCTGGTCGCTAAAACCGGCGGAGATGTTTTTGGCCGGGAGTCCCAAAAACTCTTTCAGGCTGAAAACCTGAATACTGACTTTCTCTTTTCAGACCCTGAAGCCCCTTCCGGGATAGCCCTCATCACCGTGGATGAGCACGGCGAAAATTGCATTGTGGTCGCACCCGGTGCCAATGCCCTCCTGGCACGCGAGGATATTGACAAGGCTGTCATCGCTATCAGGGAAGCAGAAATCATTCTGATGCAGCTCGAAATTCCGCTGGATACTGTTATTTATGCCACAGAAATGGCCGTCAGAGCAGGAAAGAAAGTGATCCTGAATCCTGCCCCGGCACAACCGCTGCCTTCGGAATTGTTGAAAATGATCTACATGATTACCCCCAACGAAACGGAGGCGGAGCTGCTAACAGGTATAGCCGTAACGGACCAGTCTTCTGCCGCTACTGCCGCCAGAGTTCTGTTATCCAATGGAATAAAGGTCGTTGTGATGACATTGGGAAGCAAGGGAGCGCTGTTGGTCACGGACGAACTTTGTGAGTTGGTGCCCTCGGTGGCCGTCAAAGTTGTCGACACGACAGCCGCCGGCGATTGCTTCAACGGAGCCCTGGCTGTAGCGCTTTCCGAAGGTGCCGGTTTGGTGGAAGCCATTGCCTTTGCCAACAAGGCGGCTGCCCTTTCTGTAACCAGGATGGGGGCTCAGTCTTCGGCACCCTACCGGGATGAAGTTGATTAACATAACACATAGAAATATCATGAAAAATTCTGTTGCCTTACTCTTCCTATTCTGTGTTTGGATGATACAATCCTGCACCTCGCCACAAAAGCAGGCATCTACCGGTCCCATCAAAATCATCCTGGATACCGACATCGGTCCGGATTTCGATGATGTGGGGGCCGTGGCGGTCCTGCACGCCATGGCCGACAGCGGCAAGGTTGAAATACTCGGGATTATGGCATGCAACAAAGATTCACTCGTGGTACCTGTCATCGATGTGTTGAACACCTATTTCGGGAGGCCGGCCATCCCGGTAGGTTCACCAAAATCGAAGGGAGTAAAGATTGGCTCAGATAGGCACTGGCCGGATTCCATCGTTGCGCGCTACCCTCACAAAATCCGTTCGACCAACGAGGCACCTGATGCCGTAGCCCAATACCGCAAAATACTTTCGGCGCAGCCCGACGGGTTGGTCACCATCGTTTCCATCGGGTTCATCACCAACCTCAACAACCTTTTGCAGTCGCCTGCTGATCAGATCAGTACACTCAACGGGATTGACCTGGTAGCCCGGAAGGTCAAAAAGCTTGTTTCGATGGCCGGTTGGTACCCGAAAGGCAAGGAGTACAATGTCGATATGGATTCCACCGCTTCAATACAGTGTTTCGAACACTGGCCAACCCCTGTTATTTTTACCGGATTCGAAATCGGAGATAAAGTTAAGACCGGATTAAAACTTGTGGGTAGCACGGTTCAGCACAGTCCGGTGAAAGATGCCTTCCGGATCGCCATGAATGGATCGAAGGACGATCTGAAAGGACACTCGAGCTGGGACCAAACAGCTGTTCTAATCGCGATATTTGGAACGGAACCCTTTTTTACTACCGTGAAAGGCACTATTAGAGTGTCTCGGGATGGGAGCAATACCTGGGATGAAAATCCGGCTGGAAAACACGCCTATGTAAAGTTTAGCCAAAGCCCTGAAAATATCGGGAAATTTATAGAGACGAGGATGATGCATGAGCCTTCCTCTCCAACGATCCGCTCCATCTCAAAAGCCGATCTTAAAGACAAGATTGCCGGAGGGTGGGCCGGGAAAATGCTCGGCGTGACCTATGGCGCCCCGACTGAATTTCGTGCCCTTGGAAAAACGTACGAGAAACCCATCATCTGGGCACCAAAAGATGCTATCGGATCACTGACCCAGGATGACCTCTATGTTCAACTCACCTTCCTGATGACGATGGATCAGTACGGGATGGACGCCCCTGCCAAGAAATACCAGGAACTGTTCGCCAAAGCCGGGTACATGCTCTGGCATGCCAATGCCCAGTCCCGCAAAAACTACTTCGACAGCATCTTCCCTCCGCGCTCGGGCGCACCAGAATTTAATTTCCATGCCAACGACATCGATTTTCAGATAGAGGCTGATTACCTTGGATTTATGTCGCCTGGAATGCCCAACAGCGCCGCCAAACTGGCCGACAAGATCGGACACATCATGAATTTCGGCGACGGCGTGTATGGAGGAATCTTCCTTTCAGCGATGTACGCGGAGGCATTTTTTGAGAAAGATATCAGGAAGATTGTAGAAAAAGCGCTGACCTCCCTGCCCTCCGAATCAGATTATGCTAAAATCATTCAGGATGTGCTGTTGTTAAAAGACAAGAATCCTGAGGACTGGCGTGCCGTATGGAAAATTCTGGAAGATAAATGGGGCAAGACTCATATTTGCACTGCGGGTGAGGCCTTTAATATCGATGCAAAATTCAACGGAGCCTTCATCGTGATCGGTCTGTTATATGGAGGTGGCGATCCTGATAAGACACTTGAGATCACTACCCGCTGCGGACAGGATTCAGACTGCAATCCGTCCAACGCCCTGGCCGTGCTTGGCGTCATCAATGGGTTCAGCCATTTGCCTGAAGCGATGCAAAAGGCAGTCGGCGCCATGCAGGATTCGCTCTTCATCTTCACCAATTATTCCTTCCGAAAAGCGGTAGATCAGACCATGAAATATGCACTTACCCAGATTAGTGCCAGTGGCGGTAAGGCAGACGTTGATCCTGTCCTGATCAAGGTTCAAAAGCCTGAACCTGCTCCTTTTGAGGTGAGTTTTCCGAAGATGGCGCTGAGTGAAAAGGTCTCGATCTTCGATGAGAAACGTTGGAAATTATCCGGAGACTGGCAGATTTTTCCAATGGTACCAGAAGATGGTACTAAAAAAGTGAAGCAGTCAAAGGTTGCCTCGAAGAAAGGCGATACCCTGGAGTTTAGTTTCGAGGGCACCGCGATTTCGCTGGAAGGAAACTGGAAGAAGGACGCCGGCAAGGCGGAGCTGTACATCGACGGGAAGTTGCATTCCACTTTCGATACTTATTTCTATTACAACCAGCAGGAGCAGACGCCCATCAACATCTGCCATGCGCTAAAACTGACACGCGGCAAGCACATCCTAAAAATTGTGATCACTGGCGAGAAAAAGCCGGAATCGCTCGACAGCAGAATTTATGTATCCGATGCATTGGTGTTTAAATAATGTGCTAATGTGCTAATGTGCTAATGTGAAAATCTAATTAATTAAAGGTATGTACATCGTAGAAAGTTATTCTCTGGCCGTAGTTATGACCATTATTACGATGCTCTGCTGGGGATCGTGGGCCAACACCCAGAAGCTTGCAGAGAAATCGTGGAGGTTTGAACTCTTTTACTGGGATTATGTCCTGGGTATCGTATTGATGTCGCTGTTTTTTGCCTTTTCCATGGGCAGTTTTGGCGAACATGGCCGAAGCTTTTTAGCCGACCTCAAGCAAGCCGATGGCGCGAATATTCAGAAGGCATTGCTGGGAGGCGTCATCTTCAACGCGGCCAATATCCTGGTGGCTGCTGCCATAGCGATTGCAGGGATGTCTGTAGCTTTCCCGGTAGGGATTGGAATTGCATTGGTATTAGGAGTCATTATCAACTACATGGCTACTCCACAAGGAAGTCCCACATGGCTCTTTTCTGGTGTTGGACTTGTAACAGTCGCGATTGTGATCGATGCTATTGCTTATCGCAGGAAAGCCTCCCAGGCAATGAAAATTCCGACAAAAGGAATTGTTTTGTCCGTCGTGGGAGGAATCCTGATGGCGTTATTTTACCGTTTCGTTGCCAGTTCTATGACAGACGATTTCGTCCATCCGAAAGCAGGTTTTATGACTCCTTACACCGCGACCGTATTTTTCTCCATTGGAATCCTGGCAAGCAACCTGTTTTTTAATACGTTGCTGATGAAAAAACCTTTCGAAGGAATGCCTGTAAGTTATTCTCAATACTTTAAGGGCGGACTCAAAGAACACCTGACCGGCATTTTTGGTGGGATGATCTGGTGCACAGGCATGTCTTTCAGCATTATTGCAGCGGGCAAAGCCGGATTTCCCGTTTCTTATGGTCTGGGACAGGGGGCAACACTGGTAGCAGCCTTGTGGGGCGTATTTATCTGGAAAGAGTTTAAGGGCTCCAAAGGCACTTCTGGTCTGCTGACGGCGATGTTCCTGCTATTTGTGGTGGGTATCGGGCTGATCATTTACGCCGGCAGTAATTGAAATTTACTTGATTAAAAAAAGGGAACCCGATGGATTCCCTTTAAATTTTGTTCGAAACTTGCTTTATTTAAGCTTGTTTTACGTTTACGGCGATAAGACCTTTTCTTCCGTCTTGTAATTCGAAAGTTACATGGTCGTTTTCTTTGATCTGATCGATTAAGCCAGTTACGTGTACAAAGTACTCATTTTGAGACTCATCGTCTTTGACAAACCCAAATCCTTTTGTTACATTAAAGAATTTGACAATTCCTTTACTCATTTATTATTATAATTTTAATTCGGGTTAAAGATACAATTTTTTTCTTTACAAATAATTAACCTGCCTGAAGACGTAATGTACTGATTCTTTCGATTTTTTCTGACGCAAACTCAGGAGTGATCACCATGGAGGTTCCACCTTCAGAAGGCATCTCAAACATGGCATCGATCATGATAGTTTCGCAAATAGACCTCAGTCCGCGGGCACCCAGTTTAAATTCGATCGCCTTATCGACAATCACATCAAGCGTTTCTTCCTTAAACTCGAGCTTAATGCCATCCATTTCGAAGAGTTTGATGTATTGTTTGATAATCGAATTTTTCGGTTCGATCAAAATTCTGCGCAATGAATCTCTGTCGAGGGGAACCAGGTATGTAAGAACAGGCAGCCGACCCACAATCTCCGGAATCAGCCCGAAGGCCCTTAAATCCTGGGGAGAGACATATTGAAGCAGGTGATCTCTGTCAATCTTGCCGTACTCGGAAATTGCTTTGTAGCCGACTACTTTTGTATTCAGCCTCAGTCCGATCTTGCGTTCGATGCCTTCGAAGGCGCCACCACAAACAAAAAGGATGTTTTTCGTATCGACCGGGATCATCTTCTGTTCGGGGTGCTTCCGGCCTCCCTGAGGGGGTACATTAACGACAGCACCTTCCAGCAGCTTCAGTAATCCTTGTTGAACCCCTTCGCCCGAGACATCGCGGGTAATGGAAGGGTTATCCCCCTTGCGGGCAATCTTGTCAATCTCATCAATAAACACAATTCCCCGTTCGGCAGCCTCCACATTGTAATCTGCCGCCTGAAGCAGGCGAGTCAAAAGGCTCTCAATGTCTTCACCCACATAGCCGGCTTCTGTCAGGACGGTTGCATCTACAATGGTAAAAGGAACATGCAACATTTTTGCTATCGTCTTAGCTAACAGCGTTTTGCCTGTTCCTGTCGGACCTACCAGGATGATATTTGATTTTTCAATCTCGGTGCCATCCTCGGTGATCTTCTGGTTTAACCGTTTGTAATGGTTGTAAACCGCAACGGAAAGAATTCTCTTGGCATCGTCTTGTCCGATCACGTACTGATCGAGAAAAGCCTTGATTTCACGGGGCTTCTTCAGGTCAAGTCCTTTGAGGTCAAAGCCAACATTTTTCTTAAATTCTTCCTCAACGATCGAATGAGCCTGTTCAATACAATTTTCGCAGATATGGCCTTCCATGCCAGCAATCAGCAATTGAACCTCTTTCTTCTCCCGCCCGCAAAACGAACATCTGTCGGTTTTCTTCATTCCTGTGTTTTTATTGACCATCCTGTTCCGTTAGTTATTTTTTTTCTGACGGATCAAAATTTCATCGATCATGCCATATTCTTTCGCCTCATCGGCAGTCATCCAATAGTCCCTGTCGGAGTCCTTTTCGACTCTTTCGAGAGATTGCCCCGAATGGAAAGCTATAATTTCATACAATTCCTTTTTCAGTTTCATGATCTCCCTGGCAGTGATCTCGATGTCAGACGCCTGGCCCTGAGCGCCGCCCATTGGCTGATGAATCATGATTCTGGAGTGTTTCAGTGCGGATCTTTTCCCCTTTGTGCCGGCAATCATCAATACGGCTGCCATCGATGCGGCCATACCAGTACAGATGGTGGCGATGTCGCAGTTGATGTACTGCATGGTATCGTAAATTCCCAGTCCGGCGTGCACCGATCCTCCGGGCGAATTAAAATAGATCTGGATATCTTTCCCGGGATCGGAAGATTCGAGAAACAGTAGCTGTGCCTGAATAATATTGGCTACATCATCATCGATGGCAATACCGAGAAAGATGATACGGTCCATCATCAATCTGGAGAAGACATCCATCTGGGCGATGTTCATCTGACGCTCTTCGATGATCGTAGGTGAAATATAACTGGCGTGAATAGATTCAAACTTGTGGAGGGATAAACTGCTGATCCCCATTTGTTTTGTAGCAAATTTGTGAAACTCATCACTTTTCAAACTCATAACAAAATGATATTAAAATGAAAAAAACTTTATAAAACCGAACCCTTCATTTTATACGAAAAAATTAAAAGATTCGATTCACGAAGTTACTAAAAATACACCTTCCGGTGGTTGGCCGAAAGGAATATCTCACGAAAGTGGGTATCTATTTCTCAAAAAGATCATCGAAGGCCTTTTGAGATACTTTTTTGACCTTAATTTCAGCATTGGCTTTGATAAAATCGAGTACCATCATCTCCGATTTCTTTTCAACAAGGCGATGGCGTTCTTCTTCGTTCTTCAGGATAGATTTTGCGTAATTGTCGAGGTATTCATCCGGAACACTGAACATGCCGTACTGACTAAACTGCATCATTGCGGTCTCTCTCGCCAATGAAATGACGTCTGCCTCTCCTACCCTGATGCCATTGTCTTTAGCCAGTCGGCTTCTGATGAGGGTCCATTCCAGGTCTTTTACGAAGTGGCTGAACTCCTCTTCGACCTGCTCCCTGGTGATCTTCTCGTTGGAATAAACCAGCCAGCGCTTCAGAAATTCCTCCGGAAGTTTCATGGCTACATAATTAGTCAGGATCTCTTTCGTATCGACCAAAAAACGGTATTCTGAAGAGTAACCCAGATTAGCTTTCAGGTCTTCCGCTGTTTTTTCCCTGAATTGTTCGATGGTTGTAACATTGGAGTCGTGTCCCAGAGCCTTCTTGAACATATCCTCGTTCAGTTCGGCTGGTACAAATGTGTTTACTTTGGAAACTGTCAGCTCGAAATCTGAAGTAAGTTCCTCAGCCTGCAGGTCATCTATTTTAAGAAGTTGCTTTATGTAAATATTATCTTCGAAAGCTGTTTTAGGATTGAGTCTGATCACATCGCCGGCTTTCTTGCCGAGGAGTGCCTTTTTTGCCTTCTTGGCTTTCACCAGGTCAATGGAAACTGTCGCGTCTAAAGCCTGGATGCCCTCTACCTGCACTTCGCCGTTTTCATTCAATTGTTTCAGGTCTCCGATTAATGAATCCTTTTCAGAGGATTGTTCTGCATCAACATTAGTGCCAAATCGATTCTGGAAAGCCTCTACCTGGTTGTTGATCATCTCCTCATCGACATCGATCTCATAAAGTGGCAATTTCCCAATTTTTTGGAAGTCAATGTCGATGACGGGAGAAAGTCCGAGGTCGAAAACAAATTCAAATGTCTCGTCACTATCGAAGTCGATTTGTTTCTGCTCTGCCTCGTTGGGCAGTGGTTCGCCAAGAATCTGGAGGTTCTCTTCGCTGATGTATCTATTTAATTCACTGCTGAGTATCTTATTTATCTGTTCAGCAAGAACAGCCTTGCCATACATTTTTTTGATCAGTCCGGCTGGCACCATTCCTTTACGGAATCCCGGCATATTGGCCTTTTTTCTGTAATCTTTTAGGGTCTCGCTGACGGTATTTTCGTAATCGCTCTTCTCGATAGAGAGTTTAATTACGGCATTCAGATCGTCGATGTTTGTTCTGGTGATGTTCATTTAATATGGATTGAAATTATATTTTCGAAGACGTTTAAAAACCGCCTCTGTTTCCGGCAGGAAGGCGGTTTTTTTTCAGTGCGGACGAAGGGACTCGAACCCCCACGCCTCTCGGCACCAGATCCTAAGTCTGGCACGGCTACCAATTACGCCACGTCCGCATTTTTCGAGCTGCAAATATACACTTTTTTTTGATCTGCTAATTAAATTTACGCGTCCCCACTGACCTCAATTTCCGCTTCAATGATCTCCTTCCGGGCCGGCCGTCTGAGCTCAAAATTCTGTCCGAGGTAGAGTCTGCGAACTTCCTCATCCGCCGCGAGATCTTCTGCGGTTCCGCTATTCAGAATTTTTCCGTCATAAAGCAGGTAAGACCTGTCGGTGATGGAGAGCGTCTCATGGACATTATGGTCGGTAATCAGGATACCAATATTTTTATCTTTCAGTTTAAACACGATCTGTTGGATATCCTCAACGGCGATCGGGTCAACGCCGGCAAAAGGTTCGTCCAATAATATGAAGGCCGGATTAATAGCCAGACACCGAGCGATTTCCGTTCGTCTTCTTTCGCCGCCAGAAAGTTGAATTCCGAGGTTCTTTCTGATATGTTGTAATCCAAACTCCGTCAAGAGTGATTCCAGCTTTTCGTGCTGGAATTCTTTGGAAAAGTCGGTCATTTCCAGAATTGATCGAATGTTATCCTCGACACTCATCTGTCTGAAAACCGAGGCTTCCTGGGACAAGTATCCAATCCCCAGTTTTGCTCTCTTGTAAACGGGGAACGTCGTTATCTCGGTATCATCGAGGAAGATTCTGCCACCATCCGCCTTGATCAGACCGACGATCATGTAAAAGGAAGTCGTCTTGCCAGCGCCGTTAGGTCCAAGCAAACCGACGATTTCACCTTGCACCAGATCGATGGATACACCTTTTACTACCGTCCGGCTACGGTATCTCTTGACGATATTTTCAGCTCGTAATCTCATTTGACCAGCTTATTAAATAAGTTATTCAGCACTTAGGCCTCCAAAAGATCGACATTCCCTCTCTTTCGCTCAACCAGCCTTGCCATGACGATTCCAAGCTCGTAAAGTAAAGCCAGCGGAACCGTTACCAGCAACATACTGAAGGCATCCGGCGGAGTGATAATGGCCGCCAGACAAAGTAACGCGATGAATGCATGCTTACGGTATTTCTTAAAAAAGGAAGATCCTGCCAGTCCGACCTTAGCCAGGAAAAACATCACAATCGGCAGCTCAAACACGATGCCACTACCCAAAACGATGGTAGTGACGGAACTGATATATGAGGTCAGATTGATTTGATTCAGCACTGTCTGGCTAACCTGGTAGCTGCCAAAAAAATGGGTAGTCAGCGGTACAATCAGGAAATAGCCAAAGCAAATTCCCAAAATGAAGAGCGCTGAACTATAAACAACCGCAGAGGTAACATGTTTCCGCTCGTTTTCGTAAAGGGCCGGACGCACAAAACGCCAGAACTCCCATAAGATATATGGAATCGAAATGATGATGCCGCCTATGATCGCAATGTTAAGGTGAATGGTGAACTGTCCAGCCAGATCGATGTTGATCAACTGAAACGGTTTGGTATTAATAGCCAGATCAGGTGAATTAAGCTGCACCGCCAGCCAGGCAAAAAAACGGTTGGTAACAAAATCCGGACTCTTCGGGGCAAGAATTATATGATCAAAAACAAATTGTTTGTTCAAAAAGACCCCTACACCGAAGATCAATACAACCGCAGAGGCTCTCACCAGGTGCCACCTGAGCTCTTCGAGGTGCTGAAGGAAGGACATCTCAACGCCTTTTGTCGAACTTCCGTTATTTTTTTTCTTTTCTGCCATGAAAATTCAAGGTGATAATAATAGAATTTTGTCGCAAATATACAATTCTTTACTAGCTTTTACACTTACATGGAAGGCTCTTCAGTCAAAAAACTATCACCCCCAATCCAAATTTTCCACCCACCCCATCCTGTTATTTATGTTAAAAAAAGCCATGATTATGAATGTTAAAATTTATTTATAATGATTAATTGATTTGTTTGCCGGACAATATTGTATAACTTAGTAATCTTTATAAAATTTGGCATAGATTTTAACAATGATAATTGATCAAAAAAATACACTTACAGCTGAACTCCAAAAATATTTTGGTTTCGACCGCTTCAAGGGTCAACAGGAGGATGTAATTAAAAGCGTCCTCGCAGGTCACGACACTTTTGTACTGATGCCAACCGGCGGGGGAAAGTCCCTCTGTTACCAGCTTCCCGCGCTATTACAGGAAGGGACGGCAATAGTTATCTCGCCGCTGATCGCCCTGATGAAGAATCAGGTTGATGCCATACGAAGTTTTAGCGTCCACGACGGAATTGCTCACTTTCTAAATTCCAGCCTGACAAAGTCGGCCATTCAGAAAGTAAAGGAGGATATTGGGAAGGGTCAGACCAAACTATTATACGTTGCCCCGGAATCTTTGACCAAACAAGAGAATATCGATTTTCTGAAGTCCATAAAAATCTCCTTTTATGCCATCGACGAGGCGCATTGCATCTCGGAATGGGGACATGATTTCAGACCTGAATATCGCCGTATCAGACCTATTGTCAACGAGATAGGTCTGGCTCCGATCATTGCCCTCACCGCTACCGCCACTCCCAAGGTCCAGAGTGATATCCAGAAAAACCTTGGAATGCTCAACGCCAACGTCTTCAAATCTTCCTTCAACAGACCTAATCTGTTTTATGAAGTACGGCCAAAGGTAAAGGCCAAAGACCAGATCATCCGCCTTTTCAGAAACAATCCTGGTAAGTCGGCCATCGTTTACTGCCTTAGCCGTAAGAAAGTGGAAGAGATCACGGAACTCCTTCTGGTCAATGGCATCAAGGCCCTCGCCTACCATGCAGGAATGGATTCTGCTACGCGGTCTGGCAATCAGGATAAATTTCTGATGGAAGAGGTCGATGTCATGGTGGCAACGATTGCCTTTGGTATGGGAATCGACAAACCGGATGTTCGCTTCGTCGTCCATTATGATATCCCGAAATCGCTGGAGGGTTTCTACCAGGAGACCGGTAGAGCAGGACGGGATGGCGGAGACGGACGTTGCATCACCTTTTACAGCTACAAAGACATACAGAAACTAGAGAAATTTATGCAGGGGAAACCCGTTGCAGAGCAGGAAATCGGGAAACAGCTGTTGCTCGACACCGTTGCCTTCGCTGAATCCTCCCTTTGCCGCAGGACGATCCTATTGCATTATTTCGGCGAAAAATACATCACCGAAAACTGCGAACATTGCGATAACTGCCTCAATCCCAAAGAGCTGATTGAAGGCAAAGAGATAGTTGTCATGGCTCTGCAGGCCGTTCTCGAGGTGAAAGAACAATGCAAGAGTGAACATCTTGTCAACATCCTGATAGGCAATGAAACCGCCCAGGTGAAATCTTTTCACCACAATGACCTGGAAATTTTCGGCGAAGGCGATGAACACAAAGACAAATTGTGGAACGCCGTTTACCGTCAGTGTATCATCGCCGGCTTCCTGATCAAGGATATCGAGAACTACGGTGTGCTGAAAATGGCCGACAAAGGAAGGGCTTATCTAAAAAATCCTCTGCCTTTTACCATCGTCAAGAACCACGACTACGAAGCCGAAGAAGATTCGGAAGAGGCTCCATCGGGTGCCGGTGCGGCAGTCGGGGATCCCGAACTCTTTGCCATGCTGAAGGATTTGCGCAAGAAAGTAGCCGTCAAAAATAACCTTCCTCCGTTTGTTATCTTCCAGGATCCTTCATTGGCAGATATGTCCATTCAATATCCGACTTCGCTGGATGAGCTTCAGAATATCATTGGGGTTGGCCAGGGCAAGGCCCAAAGATATGGCAATCCATTTATTGAGCTGATCAAGAAACACGTGGAAGACAATGGTATTGAGCGCGCCCAGGATTTTGTCGTCCGCACGGTGGCCAATAAATCCAAAAACAAGGTGTTCATCATCCAGAGCATCGATCGCAAGACGCCACTCAACGACCTTGCTGCCGCAAAGGATATGGATATGGATACGCTGCTGACGGAGATCGAGGCCATCGTCAATTCGGGGACAAAAATCAACCTCGACTACTACATCAACGATGTCATGGACGAAGATCAAATCGAGGATATCTTCAACTATTTCAAGGAAGATGCAAAAACTGATTCCATGGAGGAGGCTATCGCGGAGTTGGGTGATGACTATGAGATTGAGGAAATCAGGCTAATCCGCATTAAATTTCTCGCCGAGATGGGGAACTAGCGGAAGGTTGACGTAAAATGTTGTGTTCCCCGCCTCGCTGGTAAAGCTGATTTCCCCTTTATAATTTTCCAGGATACTTTTGGTAATGGCAAGTCCGAGCCCTGTACCGCCACTCTTGGTGGTGAAATTGGGCTCAAAAAGTCGGCTGCGGTCTGCTTCGGATATTCCTGTACCATTATCAGTTACTGCAATCTTCAGCGTTTTATCAAGGAGTTCCATCCTTACCAGGATGGCCCCATTATCCTGATTCTGAATCGCCTGGGTAGCATTCCTGATGATGTTCACGATGGCGCGTCTTAACTGGTCGCGGTCTCCTGATATGAAAATTTTCCCCTCGGGCGCGATGATTTTAAGAGAATAATCCAGCGGAGCATTAAAGAGCGTGGCCACCTCAGCGACGAGTCCTTTCATCTCGACCGGTTCTATATTTGTCGAGGGCAGCCTGGCGAAGTCCGAAAATGTAGCAGCAATAGCAGATAGTGCATCAATCTGTGCCACCAGCATCCTGGTTACCTGGTTAAAATAATCGTCAAAATTGGGCGCTCCCTGATCTTTGATCTTTTGCAGGTACTGGATATTTAGTTTCATCGGTGTCAACGGATTGTTGATCTCGTGCGCAATCTGCCTGGCCATCTCCTTCCAGGCAGATTCCCGTTCCGACCTGGCCAGTAGGGCAGCACTATCCGCAAGCTCCGCAACCTTCTGGTTATAAGCTTGTACCAGCCGGCCGATTTCATCCTCGCCCTGGTATTCTATCCTGGCATTTTGTTTGCCAAGGGCAATGCCTTTCAGCTTCTGTTCAATCTGCAACAGGGGAACGGTAAGCCTGGAGCTGATTGCCAGGGCTATTACCACAGAAAGCAGTACCAGTAAGATATAGAGATTGATAAAAGCTACAATAAATCCGGAAACCTGCCTGGTGAATTCATCCTGCCGGTTGTAATATGGCAGGTTGACGTATCCGATCAACCCGTCAGACTTGTTAAACAGCGGAGCGTAAACGGAGAAAAACTCCATTCTACCCAGATTTTCGTTGTGCAGGAAAGTGGCTCCTCCCATTATGCTCAAAGCCCTGAATGCCAAAGGATTCATTCGTTTAGAGGTTAATCCTTGTTCAAAAATTTCGTTGCGGGAACTCGCCATTAGCCTCCCTTTGAGGTCGTAGACGTTTATATCCGTCCAGGCAATGTCGGAGATCTCAATCAGCTGATCTTCAATGTATTCGTGGATAGAATCCAGCTTGACAGCGTTCCCGATCCTCAAACCCAGTTCGGAAGATATCGCCCTAACCTTCTGATCCAGCGTCTCCTTCATGGATCGTTGAAATTCCAGAAAATTGTACCTTATAAGTCCTGCACCGATGATGAAAAGCAACACCAGCAAAGTTGAGACCAGGGTAAACT
Organism: Prolixibacteraceae bacterium; assembly: GCA_036508555.1. Taxonomy (GTDB): domain Bacteria; phylum Bacteroidota; class Bacteroidia; order Bacteroidales; family Prolixibacteraceae; genus CAINVV01. The sequence continues at coordinate 34,182 of DATCHD010000032.1, read as the reverse complement.
GAATCTTTCCCCTCAATTCAAACCTGTTTTTTGAGATGAAACGTTGCCATTGGTTCAATAAAATCCATAAAAATCCAATCAAATAGATAAAGAGGAAAAGTGGTGGAAATCCCCTTCCTTTCTCGATAAGATTGGAAACCGGATAACTTATGATCACGAAATTATCACCGCTGCGCTGATACACACAATGGCTATACCCGCCCTTTTCAAAGAAAGAAAATTCCCTGTTAAACGCTGTTTCAGGCTGTATTACAGGATCATACAGGTAACTACCGCCACGGTCTACCAGCTTGTGATCGAAGTATTTGGCATAGCTGTAACCTTCACTCCTGTTTCTTTTAGCGCCTTGCTGATCCATTAGCAGTTGGGGATATCCTTTGCCTTCGGGGACGATCCTGGAGTTCAAGTCGATAAAAGCCATCAAAGGTCTGGCATTTTTTTTGTCAAACAAATGCAACTCTCCCAGGTAGGAAATCCTGCCATTGAGCCGATCCATAAAGTAGAAATCAGAACCTGGCAGCTCTACCCCTTTTGAAACCTTCAGCTGATTAAAAAAATCGAGGCACGGGAATTTCTTCCTTTCTTCCGTTAGGTAGAGGCTGTCTTTCGCAGCGCAAACGGTTACCTGAATTTCATAGTTTTTCCAGAATCCTGTGAAGTAATTTTCTCTCAGATAATTGCCAAGATTTTGGTAAGGTGGAACCAAAAAATGCTGAATGATAGAGTCTTCCACAATTTTGGCTCTGAAGTCCGACAGGAAGATTTCTGCCGCGGGATCCCGCTCTGCAGCCAGATTGACCGCCATTAATTGCTGGATATTGGCTCTTCTCTTCTCAATTTCATGCTGAGCTACAAAATTCAGGCAGAACGCATATAATAATCCGAAAACAAGCAATGAAGTAAGCTTGTACCTTGAAATCAGGTCCAGGCTGATACGATCCAAAATAAATGCTATTACCAACCAGATAATTAGCACCTCAAGAGGAATCATTGCATCGAAAATCATCAAAACAACTACCACCAATGATGTGGAAACCACGATCCGAAGGAAGAAGGAATAATCACTTTTCTCTCTTTTCCGGATACACCTGATCCGAATCAACAGAATTCCCAACCCGACTGTCTGCAGCGCGATAGAACTGGTGGCAAGCAGATTGTTTGCGGAAAGCGAGAAATTGCTGTAAAGTTCAAGGGTAACATCGGAGTTCTGGAAAAGGATCAGAAACAACCCGGAGGTCAGTCCAAAATAAAAGGAGACAAAAAGATAGAGTCCCCAATTTTCGGTCGAATTCTGGTTTACAAACCGCTCTTTGCGGAAAAATACGAAGAACGACTGAGCGGTAAAGAACAGGAAGAACGAGAACAGCAGGTAATCGCCCATAGATGACAGCAACCTGCCCCAGGCAAAATGAGCCGGGGCAAATAATCTGCCGGCATAGACCTCCGCAGGAAGTTTTAAGAAATTGAGCAGAAGATAAAATGAAGCAGCAAAAACGATGGTTCTGCCTGATTTTCCCCACGGCTTAAACTTTTGATCCGTCAGCCAAAGATGGAAACTTCCGGCTGTCATCAACACAAAAATCAGGAAAAAAATCAATGCAGGAACAGCTTCCTGGGAGGTATTGTCCTGAGAATCTTTGAATTGGATCCCAAAATGAAATTTTCCTTCCCTGCAAAATACCTGTATCGTGCCGGGCTTCTCTTCCTCGATAACCTCACATAGATCAGAGAGCTTAAAATCTTCCTGAAAGGAGGAACTGATATACCTGTTTTGGTAGGGGAAGCTCCTCTTAATCAGCATATAACCCGAGATTTTATAATCCCCCGATTTTTGCTGGAAAATATAAAACCATCCGGTTGGCATCTTCCTGAGACTACCTTCCTCCCTGATTTGCATGGGTTTATTGTCGAACGCAACGAGAGAGGAACTCCAGAATAACAAGGAATCGTGTGCGGAGACAGTAAAATACAATCCCGAACTTTCAGGGTACTGTTTATCGGTTTTAAGCCATAGTTCCTTCACCGATTTCGCAGTTGAAAGCTGAGCTGCGAAATATTCCATTCCGGTCTTGATGCGCTGCTCTTTTTCCTCAAAGACTTTGAAGATCCTTTCTGCTTCCGTTTTCTGATCTGGCCGGGGGAAGAAAATGGGTCCCCAACAGAATGTTAATCCCAATGAAATCAGTCCGATAACGAGCAGAACAGACCATCTAAACCTATTTGCAGTTCTTTTAGGCATGGTGGTATGGTTCTCCTTTAATGATCGTCATAGCTCTGTACAATTGTTCAACAAACAGCAGCCGTACCAACTGGTGTGGAAAAGTTAACCGGGAAAGTGACATCTTGGAATCGGCTCTCTTGTAGACGTCATCCGGGAAGCCATAGGGTCCGCCGATGACAAAAATAACCTGTCTGGTGCCTGAAACCATTCTTTTTTCAATCCATCCTGCCAGCCCGGGAGAGGAATATTCATTTCCCTCAACATCCAGCAATACCAGTTCGTCTGAAGTCGAAACCTGATCGAGAATAGCCTTCCCTTCCCGCTCTTTCTGTTGTTCCTCAGAAAGATGCCGGTTGTTTTTTAGATCCGGAATGACCCTGATTTCAAAAGGAAGGTAGTGAATTAGCCTCTTTTGATAATCTTCGATGCCCTCATTTAAATATTTTCGGTCGGTCGGGCCGACCAATAGCAGCGTAATTTTCACGGCACAATTGTTGTATCAGAACCTGTAAAGTAATGTTATTTTTGCAAATGGCATAAAAACCGTGGATAAATTTGTCTGTGTGGCTGATAATTGATAGTTTTAGTGTTATGAAGAATTTTGTATCTGTTATATTCTTTTTATTCCTGGCGGATTTCGCTTTCGGGCAGATTCCTCCGCAAATTGGAACCGGTCTAAAAGCCGGGAATGCGAAAATGGTGGCCTCCTGCTTTAACAACAATGTTGAACTGGTGATCCTCGACAAGGAAAATGTATGCTCGAAGGAGCAGGGGGAAATGATTCTCAGCGATTTCTTCAGCAAAAATAAACCTGTAGATTTCAAGCTAACGCGCAAGGGTGGTACCGACTCTGTTTATGGGATCGGGAAGATGCAAACTGCCGGTGCGAATTTTCGTATCTATTTTTTGCTGAAAAATTTTGCCGATAAACCGCTGATTGTTCAGTTGCGGATTGAGAAAGATTAATTTAATTTTACTTACTGATGACCTTTCTTCATGCGGCACGGTTCTGGATGACAAATCGCTTTATCAGGATTACACTGAAGGCTAAGAAAATTACTGTTCCCATTTTTGATGGGTTGCCGCTCTATGATGTAACTATATTTTTCTGGAAAAGTGTTGTGGATGGGGCAATTACCACCAGGGCTTCTGCCATTGCGTTCAATTTTATCCTGGCAATTTTTCCTGCTATTATCTTCATGTTTACCCTGATACCCTATATTCCAATTGAAAATTTCCAGCTTCAGCTGATGGATCTGATGCAGAGTGTACTTCCTGACAATGCCTTTCTTGCTGTGAAAGGAACCATTCAGGATATCATTACCCAGCCTCGCGGCAGCTTACTCTCTTTCGGATTTTTAGCGGCATTCATCTTTTCCACCAACGGACTGGCCTCCATCATGGTGGCTTTCAACGGTACCATCCACGCCATTGAGACGCGCAGCATCTGGAGCCGATATATGATTGCATTCGGGTTATCATTGATCCTGACGACTCTAACCGCCTTGAGTGTAGCTTTAATCACCCTCAGCCAAAGGTTTACAGAATTCCTCCTAACCAAACAATTTATCCATTTAAACTACATTTATTACCTGCTGATTAGTGGTAAATGGCTGGTTATCTTGCTGTTGTTCTTCTTTACATTTGCCTTTATTTTTTATTTCGGTCCGGCGCGTAAGATGAAATTCAGATTTATCTCTGCTGGAGGAACGCTTGCCACCCTGCTTTCAATATGTATCTCTGTCGGCTTTTCTTACTACATCAATAATTTCGGCAAGTACAATACCCTCTACGGCTCCATTGGCACCCTGGTGGTGGTGATGATGTGGATCTATTTCATGTCCCTGATTATGCTTATCGGATTCGAATTAAACGTAAGCATCTGGAGTGCCCAAAGCAACGCCAATGCCGTCCGGGCCTCGTTGTTCGCCGACGAAAAAGTGATAATGAACACAGAGAAGTAAAATTCCATTTGTCTTATTGCTCGCTGTAACTACATTTTTTATACCACTTTCCGCGAATAATAAATTACTATTGCTCGCGGAAAAGGAAAGAAAATCGTATTCCTCGATGAACTTCCCTGGATGGATACACATCGGTCGGGCTTTATTACGGCCCTTGAACATTTCTGGAATGGATGGGCATCGTCGAGATCAGACATTTTGTTGATTGTCTGTGGCTCTGCTACTTCCTGGATGATCAATAAACTCATTAAAAACCACGGTGGATTGCACAACAGAATCACAAGACGAATGCAAATCGAACCTTTTACACTGGGTGAATGTGAAGAGTATTACAAGGCTAACAATATATTGATGAGCAAGTATCAAATAGTGGAGAGCTATATGATACTGGGCGGTATACCCTACTATTTGAGCCTTGTGGATAAAAAGTTGAGCCTCGCGCAAAACATTGGCGCATTGTGTTTCGTCCAAAATGGAGCCTTGCGTGAAGAATTCTCAAATCTGTACGCTTCGTTGTTCAAACATTCCCAGAATCACAGGATGGTTGTAGAAGTTTTGGCGAAGAAAACAAAAGGAATGACAAGAGAGGAGATCGTAACAGAAAGCAAATTATCAGATGGAGGAGGAATGACCAAGACTCTTGAAGAGTTGGAGCAGTGTGGCTTTATCCGCAGGTACAATGGCTTTGAGAAAAAATACAAATACCAGCTTTATCAACTGGTTGATTTTTACACGCTTTTTTACCTGAATTATATTCGGAAAAACAAATATAATGATGAACATTTTTGGTTGAATTTTATCGACAACGCCAGACATCGTGCCTGGAGCAGATATGCCTTTGAGCAAGTTTGTATGGCACATGTAAAACAAATAAAAACCAAATTGGGAATATCCGGGGTTCTCACTCAAATAGCTTCATGGAGGAGTCAAAAATCAGATCCCGGAGTACAGGTGGATTTATTGATTAATCGTAGTGACAATGTCATCAACCTATGTGAAATGAAGTATGCCAATACTGAATTTTCGATCGACAAAAAATTGGATGAAAACCTGCGAATTAAAAAAGACACCTTCCAAAGAGAAACAAAATCGCGTAAAACGATACATTTGACAATGGTAACCACCTATGGCATAAAGCAAAACCAATATTCCGGTGCTATCCAATCAGAAGTAAATATGGACGATCTGTTTAAACTGATGTAGCAGCCCGAAAAAGTGAAGAATGTTAGATTATATTTCAGGATGAGACATGCTAGCACCTGTCCTGTAATTACACTGACTCCTGAACAGAAACAGGAGATCATGTCATCAAAGAAAGAAATTGAGCAAGGATTCTATATTGGCCATTATCAATTGAACAATGATGTTACCAAATGGCTAAACGAAAAATAATATCACCCTTCACACTGCATTAATTCAAAAGAGTTATCCCAATTTTATTCTTTTCAAAAAATCGGGGCAAGAAATAAAGACGACCAAAAACTTATATCTTTGAATTTGTATTCTTACAAAAATAATAATGATGGATTTACAGACTCGAAAGATCACATTTGTGCAAGAATTTCTTAAAATCCAGAGCGAAGAAATCATCAATCGTTTAGAGAAATTATTGGAAAAGGAAAAAGGAAAGATAACTGAGAATGACTTCACGCCTTTGACTTTGGACGAATTTAATGAACGAATCGACAAGTCTTTGCTAGATTCGAAGAATGACAGACTAATTGAAAATATCAATCTTAGAGAAGAAATTCAAGAATGGAGTTGAAAATTTATTGGACTGATTTACTTCATTAATTTCGAAAAGAATAGAATTGAAATCTCAGATATTTTTGATACCAGACTGAATCCCACGAAAATAAAAAGAACAAAATAAATTCAGTCAATCGCAAATGGTGATGCAATTTCGGCTGATTTCAATAGTGACCAATCCCTGGTCGCTATTACCACCGTAAAAGCTAAGGTAGAAATCCGTAAAGATAATGGATCCCTTGTCCGAACAATTGGAAACGGTGATGCAGCAATGGTTATCTTTATGTAACAGAAGTTACGCCAGTAACGAAATTATTATGAATTCGGTTTCCTTTTGTGAAACTTTTATTATATTTGCGATTATCATGATGGAGACTCTAAAATTTACGATTATAAAGAGCATTGAGCAATATAATACGTACAGTAATATGCTCGAAGAATTGGTAACGCTTGAAGAAAATACAGTTCAGGACGAAATTGAAATGCTCAGTTTATTGATAGAAAAATGGGATTCAGAAAACAATTCATTTAAAGACTTGAATCCCATTGAATTACTAAAAGCATTAATGAATGAGCACAATTTAATAGCAAACGACCTGGTTGTTATCCTGGATTTATCCAAAGGGACTATCTCAAAAATTATAAATTATAATAAGGGATTGTCAAAAGATACTATAAGAAAATTGTCAGATTATTTTAAAGTATCACAAGAGGCATTTAATCGTGCATACAAACTTAATAATGAGGAAAATAGACAACAAGGTTCAGTTTTTACGAGTCATTCACTGAAGATCAGAAAGATTTCATCGACCAAATTGAACCTTTAAATATTGAAGCCAGATATCCTTCCTACAAAGAGCGGTTGCTCAAAAGTTTGACAGAGGAGAAATGTATCGAGATTCTTAAAAAAACAAAAGACCTGCAGCGATGGATAAAAGAGAAGCTATAGCTAAAGTAAAAGAATATGCTCTTCTTCTCAGGAATCATTTTCCGCATGAAAAGGTATACCTGTTTGGTTCCTATGCGAATAATAGCTACCATGCAGATAGTGATATTGATGTAGCTGTCGTCGTAAAGCATATCGACGGAGATTATTTTGCAATCCAACCCTTGTTGTGGAAATTGAGGCGTCAGGTTGACGATAGGATTGAGCCCATCCTAATTGAAAGAGATAATGACAAAGGTGATTTTTTGGGCGAAATTACAAAGCATGGAATTGAGATCGGTTGACCATCTCTTTTCTGTAATATATCCGCATCAGACTGTCATCCAGCGACTCCTCCCGATCAAGAATCCAGTCGGTTTCGGGAGCTTTGATGCCGGAGCCAAAACGCGTATTTCCAATGTATACGCGTGCCTCATCCCAGAGGCCTTCCCGCATATACGATTCAAGCAACGCCTTGCCACCTTCCACCAACAATGACTGAATGCCCCTTCCACTTAGGAATGAATTGACTTTCTGTAACATGCCGCCACCAAAGTCGATTCGGACATATTCCAGGTTGGGTTTCGACTGCATCTCTGTTTCTGTGAAGACAATGGTTTCGGTCGACTGGTCCAGCAGTGCGCAACTTTTGGGTAGGATGCCTCTCCTGTCCAGCACCATTCGAAGTGGATGATTCCCGCTCCAATGTCTGACTGTCAACGACGGATTGTCCTTCAGTGCAGTATTGGTACCTACCAGGATGGCCGCCTCATCCGACCTCATCTTGTGGACGGCAATCCTGGAAAGGTCGTTGGTGATCCAGGTCGGCTGACCAAATTCCTCCTCGTCACGCGAACGGTCTATAAAACCATCCTCCGTTTGGGCCCATTTCAAGATGATGTAAGGCCTTTTCTTCTCGTGGACGGTCAGAAATCTGCGGTTCATCCGATTGCATTCTTCTTCTAAAACTCCTGTAACCACTTCAATTCCAGCTTTTCTGAGACGCTCCAGTCCACGACCGGCCACTTTTTCGTTTGGATCAAAACTGCCGACCACCACCTTTGGAATTCGCTTTTCGACAATCAGATCTGCACAGGGAGGAGTCTTGCCAAAATGGGAACAGGGTTCCAATGTCACGTACATCGTTGATTCACAGAGCAGATTCTTATTCCTCACTGAATTTATGGCATTAACTTCCGCATGTGCTTCCCCGTATTTGCGGTGATAGCCCTCTCCAATAATCAGTCCGTTGTGAACTATCACGCAACCCACCATCGGATTGGGGGCCACCCGTCCCATACCGAGTTTAGCCAGCTCAATGGTGCGCGACATAAATTTTTCTTCAGCAGATGTTGCATCAATTTTGCCGCGATTCTCTATTTTTGTATCATTCACCATGTTAAAAACAAAAAAAATAATCAGGGAGAAACTCTCTCTGCTGTATCCCCCTTCTGAGGTAGAGAGCCTCACTCGACTCATTCTGGAGCATGTAACCGGCTACAACAGGTTGCAGCTTCATCTGAACCAGACCGAACAGCTTCCGGAACCAAAGATAATGCAAATCATGGAGATCGTAAACCGGTTGCAGGCCCATGAACCGATTCAATATATCCTCGGCGAAACGGAATTCTATGGATTGAAATTCACCGTTTCGCCCGGCGCGTTGATCCCCAGGGCCGAAACGGAGGAGCTGGTCGACTGGATCATCCGCGAAGAAGGCGCAGGGGCAAAAAGCTTGCTGGATATCGGCACCGGAAGCGGCTGCATTCCAATCACCATAGATAAAAATACCCGGATGGAGCTGGTCGAAGGGTGGGATATCTCAGAGGAGGCGCTGAAATTAGCCCGGCATAATGCAGAACGAAACAACTCCAAAGTTCAGTTTTCTATCCAGGATATTTTTCATCCTACCTGGATAGCAGCATCGGCTAGATGGGATGTAATCGTCAGCAATCCACCCTATGTATTGATGGAAGAATCGGACCAAATGGATAGAAATGTGGTCGATTTTGAACCGCACATGGCACTTTTTGTGCCCAACCACGACCCGTTGGTATTTTACCGCGCCATTGCGCAGTTCGCTACTGTTCATCTGCAACTTCATGGTAATCTGTACTTTGAAATCAACGAATCACAGGGCACCCAAGTTGCAGAACTCTTATCGGTCAATGGGTTTTATGACATCCGTACCCGAAAAGATCTACAAGGTAAAACCAGAATGATCAGGGCTAGAAAGGAAACTCCCCTTCTTTAAGTACATTCTTGGCCTTCTCGGTCTTTGGTTTCTCCGCGGCGAGATGCTTGGGATTGCCGTTAACGTAAATCGCCTTGAAGGGGGTCGTCGGACAGGCATACTCGCACGCCCCGCACCCAACACAGATTTTCTGGTCGATCTCGGGGATGAATAACTTGCCATAAGGAACCATGTGCACCGCCTTGGTAGGACAGTGTTCCGAACATGCACCACAATCGGTTTTTTCGGTTTCTACGATGCAATTTTTCTTCTCAAACTGGACCTGACCTATCTGAAGCAGGTGCTTTTGCTCCATCGTGATTGGAACAATCGCTCCGGTAGGACAAACCTCGCTGCAAAGGGTACAGTCAAATTCGCATAAACCCTTATGGTAAGCCATGTGTGGCTGCATCACACCAATCAGACCATAATCCAGGAAGGCCGGTTGCAGAACCTTGTTCGGACAGGCAGACACGCAAAGGGAACATCCAGTACAAATTTTATTGAAGCGCTCAATGGAGCGCGATCCAGGCGGTGAAACCGGTGAGGTTTTCTTTTCGGGAATGGTACTTTGACCTTTGGGTTTCGGGACGATCAACTTGGGCTTTTTCTGTCCGGGGATGGAATCCGGTGCCTTAAAACCATACAATGCTGCCACGCCGATCACACTGGTGATCAGAAAATTACGCTTGGAAGTATCCGTTAACGCCATTGGGCCATTAGCATCTGCTACCGGCGCCAGCCGCACCGGTTTCTCAAAAGATTTTCTCTTAACCGGTTTGTACGCCATGGCATGATCCTCGCAGACTGTCAAACAGTTATAACAGGCTACACAGCGACTATAATCAATTTTCTGCGTCTTGATCTCAATACATTCCGATTTGCAGACACGGGCGCACTTTCCACATTTGGTGCAGTTATTCTTATCGAGGACGATTTTGAAGATGGCGAATTTTGAAATAAATCCCAGGAAAGTGCCCACCGGACAAACCGTGTTGCAGTAAAGCCTTCCCCGGTAGAAAGCAGTAAGAATAATTCCTGCCATAAAAAACGTGGAGATGATCAAAAGGACCGGTGGCACCCAAATCATGTCATACCGGTACAACACGCTGTAAATATCTGCCCGGGCTAATCCTGCAGCAAAAATATTATTAACCACAACAGCAATCGGCTTAAGAAGGATGGTTGCGATTCTGCCGAAGAGGCTGTAGGGATCCAGAAGGGTGACCATGGTAATGCTGCCAAAAAGTAGCGGCAATACAACAACAGCCAGAAGTGAGTAACGAAGGATAGTCCAGGCCTTGTGATACTTGTATTTCCGCTTCTTCTTGGATTTCGACGTTCGGGAAGTTTTGCCTGAAATCCAGGAGACGACATCCTGAAAGATTCCCAGCGGACAGAATACTGAACAGTAGACCCTTCCAAAGAAAATGGTCAGTATCAGCACCAGGATGGCACCGAAATCAATCACTCCCGAGACGGTGATATTCCTGAGCAAAGAAGGTACGAACTGAAAGAATACCGCCAGAGAATAAAAATCTTTGGAGAAACTTTTTCTGAAATCAATGAAAGCCAAGGCCAGAAAAACCAGGAAGAAGATCGACAGACCAACCCTTAACCTCTTCAGTAATAAAAAGTTCATTACAGATTAATACGGTTTATATTGAGTTTGGAGAGATCCATTACACCTAGTCCTGCCGCCCCGGCCAGCTGAATATGGTTGATTTCCGCAGGATCTTTCCCGAAGAACTTGGTAGCCGCTGCATCAGCAGCTACAATATCCCTGGCAATAATCTGACTCTTCATGGTGATGACATCGTCGAGCGAAACCCCCATCGGTCCGTTTTGTTTCAACACATAATAAGCATCCACCACTGTCAGATCCGGCTTCTTGTAGCGCAAGAAATCTGCCATACATTGGTGCAAATCATTTTTATGCCAGAATCCGCGATCCCAGACACATCCCATCATATTTTTCATCGAGATGGAAATTTTAGAGGAGCTGTGGTGCTTGAGGATTGGTACACTGATGAATACGTCGCTGGTCAAAAGCAATTCATGCACTTTCATATCTTTGAGTTTTACGCCTCCTACAACCTCGACCTGTTTGTAATATCTCTCACTGTCGCCGGGAACCATTTTGCCACCTGCATCTGTCACGGCCTTCTCAATTCCTGAGTTCTTGTAACATTTGGTCCACTCATGACAGGTATGGTCGAAAACAAATACCTCCTTGGCACCTGCCTTAAGACATTGTTCCACAATACGTTTAACAAGAATAGGATTGGTATCGGCACCTCGTTCAGGAACCCTGTCCCAGCCAATATTTGGCTTTATTACCACTTTTTGTCCGGGTTTTACAAACTGTGACATGCCTCCCAGGGACTCTATTCCCTTGTCAAACATTACGTCCGGTTCTCCACCGCGAATAGCAACCAAGTCATATGGCAAAGCTGAATTTCCTGCCATGAGGTTATCGATTCCACCAAAAGTTATTGCTGCTCCTGTTACGATGCCTGCCCCTATACCCGATTTGATAAATTTTCTGCGTTCCATAATTTTCTAATAAAATGCACCTTTTTGACGGGTCAAATTTAGAAAAACTACTGCCTTTTTTAAAATTATCACGGACGGTCTGTCAGGACGCAGGCGAATCTGAAGGATTTCCGTTTCCCGGTTTGGGCAAAAATCGAGATGTCCACAATATAAATACCCGGCTGAACCATTTGTAAATCAGCATTTAGTCCATCCCATACAATCTTAGCAGAACTTCCTGCCGTGAAATTGTTGGCCAGTTTTCGGATCACTCTACCCGAACAATTCAGAATCGTTATATTTAACAGACAACCTGCTTCCCCGGTAATCAGATAGATATTTAACTGATCGTTGATTCCATCACCATTGGGAGAGAAGACACCTGGATCGATAGTAACTGTCCAGTCGGTGACCTCTGGCAAATACCAGGAAGGCAAGGAGGCCACTTTAGCAGATTCACTTTCGATTGAGTTAAAAGAAAGTAATAAAAAAATAAAAATGTAATTACTTGCGGCCATTTTTTGGAAAATAATAAGAAAAATCTATAATTTTGAGCCAGTAGTTTTCAGTTTATTGTTTTGGGAGGATGATTGTATTAAATTTAACCTATCCGCCGGACAAAAACGAATTTCCGGAATATTCAGGTCATAAAATTATTGTGTCATGAGAGTAGCGATCGTTGGAACCAGTGGTGCCGTTGGGCAAGAGTTTTTAAGAGTATTGGCTGAGCGTAATTTCCCTTTGGATGAATTGGTTCTCTTCGGATCAGAAAGAAGCGCAGGAACTACTTATGAATTTAAGGATAAAACACTTACTGTTAAAGAACTGAAGCACAACAATGATTTCAAGGGGATCGACATAGCCCTTGTATCTGCAGGTGCCGGTATCTCCAAAGATTTCGCCGAAACGATCACGAAATTCGGGACCATAATGATCGATAATTCCAGTGCCTTCAGGATGGAAAACGACATTCCGCTGGTTGTTCCTGAGGTAAACGCTGCCGACGCGAAAAATATGCCCCGTCGCATCATCGCCAATCCAAATTGCACGACCATCCAGATGGTAGTTGCCTTGAAACCCATCGAAGAACTTTCGCACATCAAGAGGGTACATATCTCAACTTACCAAAGCGCCAGTGGTGCCGGTGCCTCTGGAATGGAAGAGCTGAGGGTCCAGACTGCTCAGGTTGCCGGCAACGAAGAGCCCACCGTGAAGAAATTTGCCTATCAAATCGTGCAGAATCTGATTCCACACATCGATGTCTTCCTGGACAACGACTACACCAAAGAGGAGATGAAGATGTTCCATGAAACACGTAAAATCATGCACTCCGATATCCTGGTAAGTGCAACGGCGGTGCGTGTTCCCGTGATGCGTGCGCACTCAGAAGCGATCTGGGTGGAGACAGAAAAAGAGATCACCGTTGAGCAGGCCCGTGAAGCATTCGAAAAAGCCGAAGGGGTAATTGTCATCGATAATCCGGCGGCAAAGCAGTATCCGATGCCGCTTTACCTGGCCGGTCGCGATGAAGTTTTTGTGGGAAGAATCCGCAAGGATCTGACGACTCCGAAAGGTCTGACCTTCTGGACCGTCTCCGACCAGATCAAAAAAGGAGCCGCCCTGAATGCTGTTCAGATCGCAGAATACCTTGTAAAAGAGGGTGTTGTAAAATAATCAATCGTCAAAATTCGGGAAAAGAAATTCATTAAACGGGAAGCGCGTCACGTGGATCTTCTTCACTTCCCCGTACAGCAACCGCTTGAAATCCGGGATGTTAAGCCGATGTTTGGCTGAGATAAAAACGGCATTCATATTCTCTTTGGCCATCCAGGAATTTCTCCACTCTTCCAGACTCTTGTTCTCGCTGGTGGAAGGTGTAAGATCATCCTCCTCCTTCTCAACGTGGGTAAAGGCATCGATTTTGTTAAACAGGTAGATCATCGGTTTATCTGAAGCCCCGATATCGGCCAATGTCTTGTTAACCACCTCAATCTGATCTTCAAACCCGGGATGCGCGATGTCAACCACATGAATCAACAGATCTGCCTCGCGGGTCTCATCGAGCGTCGATTTAAATGACTCAACCAGGTGGTGAGGCAGTTTCCTTATGAACCCGACTGTATCGGTCAGCAGAAAAGGAAGATTTCCCACAACTACCTTGCGCACAGTGGTATCCAGCGTTGCGAATAGTTTGTTTTCTGCAAATATCTCCGATTTACTGATCATATTCATGATGGTGGATTTGCCGACATTGGTATATCCAACCAGCGCCACCCGCACCATATTTCCCCGGTTTTTGCGCTGCACACTCATCTGTTTGTCAATCCTTGCCAACTCACTCTTCAAAAGGGAAATCTTATCCAGGATGATCCTTTTATCCGTTTCTATCTGCGACTCCCCGGGTCCACGCATTCCGATCCCCCCTTGCTGGCGCTCCAGGTGGGTCCACATCCTGGTAAGTCTGGGTAGAAGATATTGATATTGAGCAAGTTCTACCTGTGTCTTGGCATGTGCCGTCTGGGCCCTTTTGGCAAAAATATCGAGAATCAGGTTGGTACGGTCCAGGATCTTGCACTCGATAACCTTCTCGATGTTCCTCAACTGAGTTGCAGTTAATTCATCGTCAAAAATGACAGAATCGATCTCATGAACTGTCACGAAATCGAGGATCTCCTGCAACTTACCGGTACCGACAAAAGTAGCAGGATGAGGATTGACCAGTCGTTGTGTAAAGCGCTCATAGACCTCTGCCCCAGCAGTTTCCGCTAAAAATTCGAGCTCATCGAGGTACTCATTGATCACCCGTTCATCCTGTTTACCATAAATCAGTCCGACGAGGATGACCCGCTCCTTCCTTTCTGCCGTGTCATGCATTTTTATCATGCAACAAAAATACACAAAAAAATCGCGGTAGCTGATTGGCAGTTTATGTTAACCTAATTACCATGAAAACCGTATAAGAATTTTGTAATTTTGAACCTCAAAACATTAAGAGATATGGAATACATCAGATTTGGAAATACGGGAATGAAAGTTTCGAGGATTTGTTTGGGCACCATGACCTATGGCAAACCCACCGACCGCTGGCTCTGGGCATTGGAAGAACAACAAAGCCGGCCTTTTATCAAGAAAGCCCTCGAAATGGGAATTAATTTCTTCGATACTGCCGATGTTTATTCTTATGGCGCCAGCGAAGAGGTTGTTGGCTCGGCCCTCCGGGATTTCGCGAAACGGGATGAGATCGTTCTGGCAACCAAAGTTTTTAACCCCATGAGTGCTGATCCCAATGATACCGGGCTTTCCCGGAAGCACATCATGAGTTCAATCGACAAGAGTCTCAAGCGTCTGAAGACCGATTATGTGGATCTTTACCAGATTCATCGCTGGGATTATGAGACGCCGATCGAAGAGACCATGGAGGCGCTTCACGATGTCGTAAAGGCAGGAAAAGCACGCTATATCGGCGCTTCCTCCATGTATAGCTGGCAGTTTGCCAAGGCATTGTACACAGCCGACCTGCATGGCTGGACGCGGTTCGTCTCCATGCAGCCTCACTACAATCTGCTATACCGGGAAGAGGAACGGGAAATGATTCCGCTTTGCCTGGATCAGAAAATTGCGGTCATTCCATGGTCGCCTCTCGCCCGCGGACTGCTGACCGGCAACAGGGGTAAGGAGCGAAATGAGACGATCCGTGCCAAAACCGATACATTCGGAAAAATCTTATATCATGCGGATGCAGATTTTGAAATTATTGACAGATTGTCTGAGATAGCTATTAAAAGAAACTTGCCCGCTGCACAGATAGCCCTCGCCTGGATACTTGGCAAACCGGGCATTACATGTCCCATTATCGGGGCAACAAAAATGGGGCACATCGAGGATGCAGTGGCAGCATTATCTGTCAAATTATCACAGGAAGAAGTTGCTCAGCTGGAAGAGCTTTATCAGCCGCACCCGGTACTGGGCCACGTATAACTACGTCGGACTAGCGTCATGCTGAACTTGATCCCGCACCCGCTATCCCGCTATCCCGCTATCCCTCGTTTGAAACGAGGGATGACATCTTTGAGCGAACCGCTATCCCTCGTTTGAAACGAGGGATGGCAGCATCAAGTCCGGAATGACGTTCCACCATTAGGCACTTCTGCCATTGCTTACTTTTTGGAACGAGAACAATTTATACCTACATTCGTGGAAAATTTCACAACCTTATGGATAGTAACAATACCGTTTATACAGATATTTTAATCATCGGAGGGGGACCTGCAGGACTCTCAACTGCCATCCATCTAGCGGATATCCTGAAAAAAAGAGACTTAAGCCACAGAATTTTACTCATCGAGAAGGGTAGTTCCATCGGAAGCCATATCTTATCAGGTGCTGTCATTAAGGCAGATATCTTCAAAAACCTGCTACCGGATGTTGACTTTAACGAGATCCCTTTTAACGCGAAAGTGACAAAAGATTCAACCATTTTGCTGAGCGAAAATGGTTCTCTGAAACTGCCGTTCCACGTGCCTTTCATGAGTAACAAAGGAAATTATACGGCTTCCCTGGGACAAATTTGCCGCTACCTGGCCAAAAAAGCGGAAGAAAAAGGAGTGGAAATCTATGCCGGTTTCTCAGTAAATGAGATACTTTATGAGAACGGTAAAGTAATCGGGGCCAAGACAATTGATACCGGAGTAGACCATCAGGGCAATCATCTGGAAAATTTTCAACCCGGCACACGAATCGAGGCTAAACTGACTATTTTTGCGGAAGGAACACGCGGTCCGCTGACTAAGCAACTGATCCAAAAATACGAACTGGACAAAGGCAAAAACTACCAGATTTATTCCCTCGCCTGTAAGGAGTTATGGAGTGTTCCGGAAGGCAACATCGAGCCAGGAACAGTCTACCACACCATGGGTTACCCGCTGAACCTGAAAGAATTCGGCGGAGGATTTGTTTATGGTCTGAATGACAACAAGGTGGCCGTCGGACTGGTGGTCGGACTCGAATATGAAGATCCGACTTTCGACACGCACGATGCGTTCCAGGCATGGAAGACCACGCCGTTCGTTTCAAAATTTCTGAAAGGTGGGAAGCTGGTCGAATATGGAGCAAAGACCCTCCCGGAAGGTGGCTATTATGCTATCCCTAAGCTATATACGGACAATGCGATGATCGTCGGGGATAGCGCCGGACTCGTTGCCATGCCTGCACTGAAGGGAATTCATCTTTCCATAGCATCGGGTATGCTGGCAGCCAAAACCGCGGCAGAAGCGCTGGCAAAGAACGATTTTTCGAAAAACGTTCTTTGCCAGTATGAAGCTTCCATCAAAGAAAGCGTGATCTACAAAGACATGTACCCGGTTCGTAACTTCAGGCAGGCATTTTCCAAAGGCCTCATCGTTGGAGCGCTTCACTTTGCCACACAACTAATTTCGGGAGGAGCCGGATTCTTCGGCAGACTGGCATCCCATCCGGACAGGGAAGCCACCAAAACGCTCAAGGATTTCAAGGGAAAACCTTTTAAAGAAAGATTTAAAGGGAAACTGGAATTTGATAAGGTTCTGACGTTCGATAAGGCCACAAATGTCTATTATTCAGGCGTTCACCACGATGAGCAGCAGGTAGTACACGTGAAAATCAACAACCCGGTCTCTTTTGAAGCCATCAACATCAAACAATACGGTGCCCCTGAGCAATTTTTCTGCTCTTCTGAAGTTTATGAGCTTCACACCGACAAAAACGGTCATCAGGAAATCAGGATTCACGCCGAAAACTGCATGCATTGCAGAACCTGTGACATCAAGTCCCCGGGTGACGGAATCACCTGGATGGTGCCGAATGGCGGCAATGGCCCGGAATTTCAAAATATGTAATCTTTTAGAAAAGTACAATGACTCTTACAATTATAAGTTTAATCAAACAAGTACCCCTCCCAACCGAAATGCGCATGGGAGACGACGGACTAATGGACCGGACCAAGGCAAAATCCATCATCAACATCGACTGCCAGTTTGGTCTGGAGGCAGGATTGCAGCTTAAGAAACAACATCCCGACGCACGTTTGATTGTCTGCTCCATGGGACCGCAATCCTTCGAAGTCGCCTTAAGAACGGCCATATCAATGGGTTACGACGAGGCTTACCTGCTGTCCGACCGCAAACTGGGCGGCAGTGATACGTATGCCACCGGTTTGGCCATCTCTACCATGCTCAGGCACCTGGGATTCACGAAAGATTCCAAAGAGCCGTTTATCATCCTGGCCGGTCGTCAGACCAGTGACGGCGATACCGCCCACGTTCCTTCGCAAGTGGCCGAAAACCTTGGTATTCCACAGGCAACTTTCGTCGAAAACTTGAAATCAGATGGGGAAGGGTTTGTCGTTGCCAAAAGAATTATCGAGGGTGGTTACCAGATGATGAGACTGCCCATGCCATGTGCCATTTCCTTAACCCCTACCGGGATTCCCCCACGAAAACCTTCGCTCATTGGCGCAATAAAGGCACGTAATTCACAGATCACCGTCTTTGGTGTCGACGATATCGGACTTGGAACGGAAAAAATCGGTCTGAGCGGCTCCCCTACCATTGTTGCCAATGTGGTGAATATCGTCAGCGAACGGGCACCGATTACTATGTCCGAAGGGCATAATGAGGCAGCCCTGGTCGATAGTTTGATTGCTAATTTCAAGAAAGGCGGGAATGTTCTCGAGAAGAAAGAAAAGGTAGAGAAAAAAGTCTCGGAGACCCCCGATTTCCCCTATTTCGACAACAGAAACGGAGCCAAAGGCATCATCACCTGGGCTGAAATTGCCAATGGGAAAATTGCCAGGCCCTCCATCGAATTGTTGACTCCTGCCCGCAAATTAGCTGATCAGCTGGGTAATGACACAAAAATAATGACCCTCCTGATCGGGAAAAACGTTAAAGACCAGGCCGTTACTTTATTCGAGCATGGTTCGGACGAGGTTATTGTAGTGGAAGATGACAGGCTGGAAGAGTACTTGGTGCTCCCATTTTCCTCCATCTTCGCACAGGTCATCAAGGAACGCAATCCCGAAATAGCTCTTTTTGCCGCCACTACTTCCGGACGGGAGCTCGCTCCCCGCATCGGCGTTAAAACCGGAAGCGGCGTGACGGCAGATTGTACCGGACTCGAAATCGGTGAATACGTCAACCGAAAAGAGAAGATCATCAACAAACCGATCCTCCATTCCCGCCGGCCTACTTACGGAGAAAGCAAGCTGGCTACCATCCTGGGATTTGTCTATCCGCAAATTTCCACTGCCCGGGCCGGTACTTTCGAGGTACCGCAAAGAGAAGAAGGACGAACTGGGATCCTCTCAACCTACCAGCCAAAGCTGACTGAAAAGGAGTTCACGGTAGAGATTCTGAAAACTGTGCGTGGAGAGGGTGGCATGCAAGCCCTTTTTGAAGCCGATATTATCGTGTCAGGCGGAAGGGGAACCGTTGGCGACGGGTTGGAGTTGGTAAAGAAACTGGCAGCGGCACTGAAGGAAAAAGGCGTGAAAGCCGAGTGGGCCTGCAGTCGTGTGGTGGTAGACGAAGGTTTTTCTGAGTACGCAAGGCAGGTAGGACAAACGGGTAAGACGGTAAGGCCAAAAGTATATGTTGCCATAGGCATTTCGGGTGCGATTCAGCACCTGGCCGGCATGAAGGAATCGGGTCAAATCATTGCCATCGACCATAATCCCAAGGCTTCCATCTTCCATTTCGCCGATTTTGGCATCATCGGGGAATACCAGGATATTCTGCCGGAATTGATTGAACGCGTAAAAGGCGGTTTTACTTTCGGGATTTAACTTTTACAATAACTTCATTTAACGGGCGTTTTGGCACATGGTGTACCCGATCTTCGTCCCTCCAGTATTTTACTTCTCCATCTTTCATGACTTCCAGGACAACAGCCTCTTTTGGCTTCCCAAGCGCCAGTACCTGAATGATTTCGTATTGTTCAGAGAGATCCAATATTTCCCTCAGTCTCTTACGGTTGACTGAATAAATGATGCATCCGCCGAAGCCCGCCTCGACAGCTCCAAGCAAAATGCTTTGCGTCGCAATGCCGTCATCGCACAAATAATTACCAGGGATGGCCGTGTCAAACAACATAATTACATAGGCGGATGGCCGTTCGCCTTCATCCGGACCGGGCCAGGTGGGGAGGTATCCAGCCCAGGAGAGGGTCTCAAAGACTTCTGCATTAATAGATTCATCTACACAAAGGACATATTTCAGCGGTTGTGCATTCCGTGCAGAAGCAGAATTCCTGGCCAGATCGACCCATTCGCGGAGTTGCATCTCAGTAATTTTTCTCGTCTGAAAAAACCGCCTGTAACTCCTGTTCTTTAATATAAGATCTTTAAGCATAATTAGTTACCTTTCATTATAATGTTTTGAATGGCTTTGGTAACGGGTCCCACCAAGCCATCAGCGATTACAGTAGAATCAATCCGTTTTATAGGCATAACTCCCTTGGTCGTACTGGTTATAAATACCTCATCAGCATGGAGTAAGTCACTGAATTTGAAGTCCTTCTCCTTAGTTTCGAAACCTTCGAGGCTCAAAATACGCCTCTTGGTGACACCTTTTAATATTTTCGATTTCGGGGTAAATACGACTTTATCCTTTACCATAAAAATATTGCTCCTGGAACATTCCCGTACCCAGTTTCTATCCAGAAATAAAATCTCAACAGCATTCGAATCAATCAGTTGTCTTGACAAACTGACACTCCGAACATAATTAATCGTCTTGGCCTCAGGCATATCACGCTGATATTTGGACGTGATAAGCAAACCTCCGTTCCTGGTAGCCTCAGTCACCGGCACTTCAAAAGGCTTGTTGATAATTAGAACAGAGGAGGAAGACAGGGTGAAATCATCTACCGAAAGGCCTCCGGTAACAATGATTTTCACAGATGAATTCCCGTGATTGTTCTTCTTAATCAGCTCCAAAACGATGGAAGATAACTCTGCCTGCGAATAGGGTATCTCAATTTTGAGCAGAGAAACAGACTTCATTAACCGCTCCATGTGAAAAGACAAATACGGTGGCACCCCATTCCTTACCAGGAAAAAATCAAAAACAGCATATCCTCTCTGGATACTTAAATCCGAAACAGGCAGACTGGCCTGATCAAAAGGCACATAGTTCCCGTTGATAAAAGTAAAGTGATTATTCATATTTGTAAATATAATACTTATTTTTTCATAGCCTGTTCACTGATTCCCAATGAAAGATTTCCCGAGAACACAATATTGGCCTTAATCGATTCCGGCGTCAGGATTAGTTCGGAAACAGTCATCCGGGATAGTTTTCCGTTAATTTCAAACCCGTACCCCAGCCGGTAATGGGAGAGAAAGCCTTTCAATTGATTCTCAATCTCCCGCACATTTGTATTAAAAGGAATAGCGATGGCTTTAGTAAGCGACCGCTCAATTTTCCCATTAAAAATCCATTTGCCAGACTTCGTCATCAGGTTCCTGGTCTTCAGGTCAAATTTTAGATTCTTTACCCGCAGCGTCGTATCGGCTGCATTAAATACCGGCATTCCTGTCAGAAACATGGTGCCGTTGATACTCCCTTTCACATTGGTTTCTACCACCATCTGCCCGTTCGATCCGTAGATATGGAAAGATTCAAACTTCAATCGCCGCTTATCAAAGGTAAAAACCGAATCACCCACCTCCTCCATCGTCATCCGCTCTATGGTGGTATAGGGTATGTCTGTCAGCAAGTTGATGCGAAAACTATCGGAAGGCAGTTCCAAAGGTTGTATCGTTGGCATTGCGGTTACCTTACCAGGAAGCGGCTGCTTATCGAGTAAGCACTCCACATCGGCAGCCACCGCAGTACGAAAGTGAATGAACCCTTTGGATCCCTTCACTGGCAGAAGAGAAACAGAATAAGGCGTCATGGTAAGCCACGCCTTGTAATCGCCGGGAATTTTAAAAGGTTCAAACATCATCTGCCAGCCTTTCTCTGCATATTTTCTGAAATCAAAACTATCTGAAATGGCCTTGTCAACCTCTTTCGAATAATTCTCAAGATTCAGATACAGAAGGGCATCCGTCAGGGTTTGTATCGGGATAGTAAATCCTGCAATCTTCAGGGAAGGCTTCTTTATCCAGTCATAATCGTTCGGAGTAGTTTCCGTTTTAATGGACCAGTCGCGGTTCACGGATAACTTCGTCTTAAACTTCAGATTGATCTCTCCTGTAGCTTCCAGAACATCCGCTATGGGTATTGTAATGGCCAGAAAAGCTATTGTTTTCTTGATATTGAGTTTCAAGGGAATTTCCCAGTAGAGCACATCATCCTCGAACGTCATCCTGATCCTTCCATTCTTCGAAGCTTTGAGTTTCAAATTGTCTCCACCCTTGTCCATGAAGCTTTTATCTTCATACAAAACACTGTCAGTCTGATTGTTGATAATTTCCTCAAGCCTCGAAACTTCCAGGTCAGCCTGGAGATTCACAGTCGAGGTTTTCGGTCTGACAGGCACATATTTATAGCTTTCCACAGGCATCTGAGGCTGCATAGTTTTGCATCCAGTCCAGATGATGCCGATCAGCAGGAAGAATAAACAACTGTACCAGGTCTGTTTTGCTAAGGCAAAAAAAATTTTCACGGAACAAAGTTAACTTTCAAATTTATATCTGATTCCTCCCCTCCTTTTTTTTGCTATCATTTGAGCGGGGCTGGCAGAGCCACACCAGCGGATTACAAATCCGCTGGAGCGTAAAGTTGGCGAATGTTTACCAGCGACCTGACGAAAAAGCTCGGAAATAATCCAGCCGGCTGGGAATGGCAAAAGGTGCATACCCTCACGCTGAACCATCCCATGGGGAAAGTAAAAATGCTGGATGTACTCTTCGGATGAAATTTATGCCTTAAGTATGTGATTATCAACTACCCATTTGGCAAATGGGAAGCTGCAGGTAAAGGCCGGCGACACGGCATTCAGCACATGAATCGAGTCATTGTCGCCCTCCACCACGAAATCCATTACCAGCTCCCGGGTCTGCATATTGAGTAGCTGGGCGCGGATGCCGGGTCTGCCCCATTCATTAAAGCCTTCTATATCAATCTTTTTCACAAGATTTTGTGCCAGTCCGGCGAAATATTTCTTGTTGTATTTCTTAATTTCATCCAGGGCAAGGGACCTGAAATTAAAAGAGTTTCTGATGAATAAAGAAGCTTCCCACGATAGTATATTAATCGTTTCGTCTATTCTGAACTGGTCGAAACCCTGATAATTTTCTCGCCAGAAGGCTGGCATGGAGGTTGGACCGATCTTCACAATCCCATCGACTGTCACGGTAAAATGCACCCCTAAAAATGGATTTTTCAGGTTCGGAACCGGATAGACGTTGATCGAAACCGGATTTTCCTTGCCATGATATTTCAGGTAAACACCTTTAAAAGGAATGATGGTATATTTTTGAGAATAGCCAAAATCGTTGGCCACTTTATCAGCGTATAATCCGGCAGCATTGATGATTTTAGTGGCTGTGAAGCTATTACCCTTCGTCGTTTTTATGGTATTCCCGTCAATCCTTTTTGCATATCCTTCGCTAAAAAATATTCCTACCCCTTTCCCTATCATCTCTCTTTTGATGGCCTGGTTGACTTCCACGGGATCCACGGTAGCCGTGTTGGGAGAATAGAGGGCATGCTTGAAGGTCTTGACATTCGGGTCCAGCTCGAACAATTCTTTTTCATCGATGATTTTTACATCGACGCCGTTGACTTTCCCCCTCTTGTCCAATTCAAAAAGTGCCGGCAGCTCGCTCTCGTCTTTTGCCACCACAACCTTCTTGCACTCATTGATTTTCAAGTTATTGGCATAACAATATTCTCTCAACTGCCGGTTGCCATCTCGGGTGAATTTTGCCTTCAGGGAATCTGCCGTATAATAAAATCCGGCGTGCAGGACTCCGCTGTTCCTGCCACTGCTGTGATAACCAACATCCGGTTCCTTTTCCAGAACGGCAATCTTAGAATCTGGAAATCTGGCATTCAGGTCTCTAGCGATGGCAAGGCCGACAACGCCTCCGCCAATTATTAAATAATCACAAATCATGGTCCTGTTTTTCACAAATTTAACTGATTCAGCTAACTTTGCCCGTAAATGAGCGTATAAAATCTGACTTCTGTCACGAATAATTACATTATGCCTTTAGCTCCCGACTTTTCTGATCATAAAATACTGGAGAAATATTCTTCCGCATTTACACTGTCCGACATGGAGATATTTGTCTTCCCGGAACTGTTTTACTCGTTGGTCATCGCGAATATCATGAGTCCGGTGATATGGGAATGGAGGGACGACGAATGGTTTAAGGGTATAGGCAAGAAATCTTTCAACTACAAAATCAACCGGATCAAGCAGTACATCATGGATCATTATGTCTTTAATCTTGATCTGGAAACCTGGGGCTTGACGGACAAAGAGACGGAAATTAACCGTTTCAAGGATTCCATTGACACTGAGATCCTGAAGAAATCGAATGCACTCTTCGGCTACGAGGGGGATAAATATTACTTTGATATTGATATCAGAAGGCACTTTGGTCTGGACAATTTCACCAGCGATATCATCCCATACTGGAAAACGGAAACAGTAGAAGCCATGACCTCTTTTCATTTCAAGGACACTTTTGAACGCGGAGCTGGCGAATGTGTCTCATTATCTTCCTTATATGCGGCTGCGCTCTTTGTTGTCGGCGCCATCCCGCTCGAAAATATTTTCCTGATGGGAACTCCCCTTCATTCACAGAATTTCATCGATGTACAAGAAGGCGTGCTCACTAACAACAGGCGGATCGTCACCAAAAAGATGTGGTTCAATGGCACCTCTATTTCTACCCGCGCACGCAGGGCCCTCGAACATGAAAAGGTCACAATTGTCTCTCATATAAGCGGTTACATTCATCAATTATATGAAACAGCCACCATTAACAAGAATTCGTACCAACGTTTTTCCGATAAGTTGACTCAATTTCTTTCCACGCAATTATCTGCTGAGTTGTTCATCAATTTCCTGCGCTATCACATGAAGTTCAAGAAGTGTTTTCAGTACAGACACCTGAAGAATGCCCGATGCCATTATATTAAGCTGGAAACGTTGTTTGAATATGAACATTCCGCTAAACATGCCTTTTCGGAAAACTGCTGTGATGCCTTGATTTATGATATTGACGATGAAGAATTCAGTCTGACGCCTTTGAAAAACCTGCTGATATTGCAGGACGTTTTGGCCTTACTCAAGGTCCATCCGGATTCATCGGTCCACGACTTGATGGTTCATTGCCTCAAACTCGCAGAAGCGACCAATGAGATTACCCAGGAGACAATCAAATCGCTTTTCAGTGAACTGGAGGAGTTCCTGACGGTCGTCCCGCGACTTCCGGGTACGGACAAGCAATTTATTGATACAGAGGTATTAAACATCAATGTAAACCAGTCGCGGTCAGAGATTCTGGAATTAATTACCACGAAAGCCGCAGAAAATGAGCTCGCTTTACTTTCCCTCTACAGCTACCGACAAATGGACATGGTCGACTGGAGACCCTTCCTGAAAGCAGCCCTTGAAAGAAATCCCGTCTCCCTGGAGGGCTTGAAAGACATGGAGACAGAAGAGATTTTTCAGCTGATTTTGAGCCTGCCCAATGAATCCATCTATGACGGAAAACGGTTGGCCCAGCCCGATGAAGTATGGAATTTCGGACGTGGCGACGGGATCGAAAAAGCGATCCTTTTAGCGAATTTCCTTTACCATAAAACAGGAAGGCCAAACATGAGTCTGGCCATCAACAATTCTGAAGTTACACTTGAAGTAGGTGAGGTAAAGTACAGGTTTGAATCCGGTAAAGGGATTCACCGGTTAAATGAATCCCTGATTTTTTAACTGAGTGTAAGTTAAAGGAGCGCCGACTTCAATTATTGCAGCTTTCCTGACACCGACTTCGTGTGTGTAATTGTGGTGCCTGTTGTTAGAATGAACTCCAAAAGTTACGGCTACACCTGATACGAAAATTACTAACCCTAAGAATAATGTTTTTGCTTTCATGACGATCTGTTTTAAATTGTTTTTATTTAACATGCTCAAAGATAGATTGCCCGTCACCGGTGTTCTAATTCAATATACCAACCAGTCGTTTTTATAGACAGACTCGCGTTTTTTATCTCTTTGCAGACCGAACAGGAAAATTTTGTTTAATTTTCAATCAAATAAATATGGCAGCAATCAATACTGAAAACGAAACTTCCCGGGGGAAAAAGCTTCTTGGCTATCCACGGAATATCATCTTTACCGGACTGACAAGTTTCCTGACCGATACTTCCGTTAAGATGGTCTATTCAGTTATGCCCTTGTTTTTGATGTCAATAGGCGCATCGAAGACCAGTCTGGCCTTAATCGAGGGAATCGCCGAGAGTACAGCTTCACTGGTAAAAGGCTTCACAGGTTTCTGGAGCGACAAAATTGGCAGGAATAAGCCTTTCTTGCTCATCGGATATGGTCTGTCAGCTCTGATCATACCACTATATACATTTGTAGTTTCGCCAATGCAGGTTTTATACCTGCGTTTCATTGAAAGATTTGGGAAAGGCATCCGCACAGCCCCACGTGACAGCCTGATTGCCGGATCGGTTAAAAATGGAGATACCGGCAAGAGTTTCGGACTGCAAAAAGCAATGGATAACAGCGGAGCAATCGTCGGTCCGCTGATCGCTTTCTTTATCCTCTCCCTCTTACCAGGAAACTTCCGACTCATCTTTGCCCTGGCCGGAATACCGGCCATCCTTGCAATCTTCGTCATCCTATTCGGAATCCGGGAAGCCAAAAAAAACAAAAAAGAGCTGATAACAAAATTTCATTTTAAAGATTTTCCGCTGCGGTTCTATCTTTTTCTCGGTATAGTATTTGTCTTTACGCTGGGGAATTCTACAGATGCCTTACTCCTGGTAAAAGCAAATGAAGTCGGTGTAAAAGTAGCGCTGATCCCACTCGTTTATCTTATTACTAACGTTGTATCCGTATTAATGGCAATTCCTTTGGGCGCCCTCTCAGACAGAATTGGCAGGGAGAAAATCCTGATTGCCGGCTATCTGATCTATTCCCTGGTATATTATGGATTTGGCGTATCCTCAGGTGTCGGCGCCATGGTAGCCCTTTTCGCGCTCTATGGACTCTATTCTGCCGCGACAGACGGGATACAAAAAGCCTTCATTTCCGACCTTGTCGATAAAAACAAGCAGGGTACGGGGATGGGTATTTATAATTCAATCCTTGGAATTACACTACTGCCTGCCAGTCTGATAGCCGGATTGCTATATGACAAAGTAGATTCCCACGTGCCTTTTTTTTTCGGGGCAACCACTGCATTACTTTCGGCAATAATGATGTTGTTCTTTGTAGTCAGTACTTCCGGAAAAAACCGGTAATTCTGATTCGTCAAAGCAACTTCAGGGACAATCGGGATAAAAACAAAGAAAATTCATACCTTTATAATGATGTATCTCTCAAATTTAAATAAAGAACCATGAAAAAGATTGCCCTACTCCTGCTTTGTTCATTATGTATTTACTCTTGCCTTACCGCACAAAACAAAAATGCTCCCTTGCGTATTATCATGATCGGCGCACATCCCGACGACTGTGATCTTGATGGGGGCGGTACTGCCATCTTATTCGCCTCCCTTGGACATAAAGTCAAGTTTCTTTCTGTTACTAATGGCGATGCCGGACACCAGTCTCAGGGCGGCGGTGCGCTGGCCAAACGCAGAATGGCTGAAGCCAAAGAGGCAGGCAAACGATTCGGTGTGGAGTATGATGTACTGGACAATCACGACGGCGAATTGTTACCGTCTCTTGAGGTACGTCGCCAGATCATTCGCAAGATCCGCGAATGGAATGCAGACATTGTCATCGCGCCGCGCCCCAATGACTACCACCCCGACCATCGTTATACTTCCATACTTGTGCAGGATGCCTCTTATATGGTAGCCGTTCCAAATGTGACACCAGATGTACCTGCACTTAAAAAGAATCCAGTTTTCCTGTACTTTCAGGATAACTTCCAGCGTCCAAACCCATTCCGGCCCGATATTGCCGTGGATATCACGGCCGTATTTGACAAGAAAGTTTATGCCATCACCGCTCACCAGTCGCAAATTTTCGAATGGCTACCGTGGATTGGCGGGTATTCGTCAGAAGTGCCTTCCGAACCATCCAAACAACTGGACTGGGCCTCTAAAAGACTATCACATTATTGGATTATCAAAAAAGATATCGCTTCTGCACTGGAAAAATGGTACGGGAAAGATCAGTCTTCCAAAGCAAAATATGCCGAAGCATTTGAAGTATGTGAATATGGATTCCAACCTGATGCCACCGAAATAAAAAGACTGTTCCCGATGCTTGGGAATTAAAGTGCTTCTATCTGACTGACTGATTTTGTGACGGTAACGTAGCCGGGAAAGACAATTAATATGGAACTGGTTTATATTACAGATAAAATATTTGACACCGAAAATTTCACCTTAAAGCCTTTGTTGAAAGGTGAATATGTGAATTGCAATTTTAGAAATTGCGATTTTTCGAATACAGACCTTTCCGAATTCCAATTTATTGAATGTGAATTTGATGGTTGTAATTTAAGTTTGGTTAAGCTGACAAAAACAGAGTTTCGGGACCTAAAATTTAGAAACTGCAAAATGTTGGGACTTCAGTTTAACAACTGTAACCAATTTGGACTATCCTTCAGTTTTGAGAACTGCTCACTAAATTATTCACTGTTTTACAAGACGAAAATCAAGCAAACAGTCTTCAAAAAATCACAATTACAAGAGGTGGATTTCTCGGAATGCGATTTAACGGGTGCCATTTTCGATGAATGTGACCTTTCCAGAGCAACCTTCGACCGTACTACTCTTGTAAAAGTAAACTTCCGGACCTCCTATAATTTCTCAATTGATCCTGAAATAAATCTGCTCAAAAAAGCCAAATTTTCTTTAACAAACATCTCCGGTCTCTTAGACAAATACGACATAGAAATTGACACTTAACCTACTGTTTTGAATACTTATTTTGTACATTTCAATGCCGGCATCAACAAGCGCACTTTTTCTTTGACCCTTTCGCGCGGGATCATCGACAAGCTGGAGGATGACGAACTCGAAGAGGTGATCGCCCACGAACTTTCCCATATCCGTAACCGGGATGTCCGGTTAATGATTGTTTCGATCATCTTTGTCTGCAGTTTTCGGCATTTTTACTCCTGACTTGCAAAATACGATTATGGGAGAGGGAGTTTGCCGAAATTAAATTGGTTTAGCAGTATCTGTTAGCCTCTTTGAGAACATGCATACCAATGAAGAGGTCAATATTGGGAATATAATTGGAGTATATGTCTAGCCTGCCCAATTCTCTGTCTGCCTGACTAAGTAATTGAAGTACCTCCATGCTTTCGACCTTCCATTGCCTGTTGATAAAGGTTGGCTGAAAGCTTTTATAATAACCCTGGTTAACGTATTGTCCTGATTTAAACTGCTTCATAAATTCCGAATAAGTTAAACAAAGATAATCCTTATTTAAGTTTTTTGCAAAAAACTTAAATAAGGACGAGCGCTATTAAACATTTGATGCTTTTTCTTAAATAAGGGTTAGTCTAATTTAAGTGTAACGTACTTCCGAAATTCAAAAGACCTTAGGAAGTTGAAAAGCTGGTTATTTTTCAACCATTATTTTATTGATAATTCAGTTTTTTATTCCTTACTTTAAATGAGAAATCTCCCTAAACGATTAAGGCCAAACTTTATCTGCAGTTTTCATGCTCAATTATTATTTCATTGATTCAATTGATCAGTTTCAGACTAAAAGTACCGATGAAATAATTGGACAAATTACGCGATCCAACCATTTTGATTCGACAATGAATCAAAATCAATCCTGGGAACAACAAATTCCTATTTTGAAAGATTCATTAAAAGGGTTTAATGGAACAATCTTTTTTGAATTTTCAATTCCAAGAATGGGAAAAAGAGTCGATTGTATTGTAATTATTGAAAGTGTAGTTTTTATTATTGAGTTTAAGATAGGAGAAAAGGAATATCTAAATTCTAATATTGATCAAGTCTGGGACTATGCTCTCGACCTGAAAAATTTTCACGAGCCCAGTCACACAGCACTCCTAGTGCCCATTTTATTAGCCTCGCAAGCAAAAAGATCATTCATAGAAATAATCACGACAACTCATGACGACAATTTAATTTTACCGATTAAATCGAATAAGGAAGATTTACGAATTGTTATCCAAAATTCATTATCGTTCTTCTCTGATAGGAATTGTCTGAGCGGTTTAGAATTCGCGAGGGGGAGTTATTCGCCAACACCAACTATTATTGAAGCAGCCGTTTCTCTTTATAACAGTCATTCTGTTGAGAATATTACTCGTAACGATGCAGATGTCGTTAACCTAACTCTTACGACATCATCGATCTCGCGGATAATTGATTATGCAAAGGACAATAGCGTAAAGGTAATTTGCTTCGTAACTGGAGTGCCAGGTGCAGGTAAAACACTTGTAGGATTGAGAGTTGCCACTACACATCTGGATAAGGGAAAAGGGACAGCCAGTGTATTTCTATCGGGAAATGCGCCATTGGTTGCTGTTCTTCAAGAAGCATTAACAAGAGATAAAGTTCTGACCGAGAAGCTTAAGGGTATAAGAATAACTAAAAGTACAGCTAAAGAAAGTGTAAAAGCTTTCATTCAAATTATTCATCATTACCGAGATGCCTATTTAGTTGATCCAAATCCTCCATTTGATCATGTGGCAATTTTTGATGAAGCACAGCGCGCCTGGAATAAGGAGCAGACTATTAACTTCATGAGAACAAAGAAAAACATACCCAATTTTAAATATTCAGAACCCGAATATTTAATATCTTGTTTGGATAGGCACAAAGATTGGGCAGTAATAGTATGTCTCGTAGGTGGTGGTCAGGAAATTAATACGGGAGAAGCGGGGATTTCCGAATGGCTAGATGCCATATTATATTCTTTTCCGCATTGGGAAGTTTCTATTTCCCCTAATCTAACTGATAGTGAATATAGTGCAGAGGGAGCAATTTCAATGCTGAAGGATCGATGTGTTACAAAATTTGATGATAATCTTCATTTATCAGTTTCAATGCGTTCATACAGAGCCGAGAATGTTTCCCTTTTTGTCAAACAAATGCTAGATTTAGATATACAAAATGCTCGAAATACTTTGTCTAAAATTACAGAAAATTATCCGATAGTTTTAACTAGGGATTTAATCAAAGCAAAACTTTGGTTAAGGGAAAAGGCAAGGGGTTCAGAGAGGTACGGAATTGTTGTTTCTTCTCAAGCTCAAAGATTGAAGCCATTGGCTCTGGACGTAAAATCACCAATAAATCCAATTAATTGGTTTCTTGAAGGGAAGGATGATGTTCGTTCGTCATATTTCATGGAAGATGTTGCTACTGAATTTCATATTCAGGGTTTAGAAATAGATTGGGCCTGTATTACCTGGGATGGTGATCTTAGATATTCTGATACTGGTTGGAAAACGTATTCATTTGTTGGCACCAAATGGCAAAACATTCTCAAAGAAGAAAGAAGAAAATATTTGATAAACGCATATAGAGTTCTTCTAACTCGAGCTCGTCAAGGGATGGTCATTGTAATACCAGAAGGTAGCAAGGATGATCCGACCCGAAGTCCACTTTTCTATGACTCGACCTTCAATTTCTTAAGTAGTTTGGGTATTAAGGAGATATAAATTCAATTTGCTCTAAAGATTCGGCTCGACCTCCACTATAATTTGTCAAAATAAAACAATCAGATTATTTTTTAAATTTCATTTTATGAAGGTCCAGTAGGAGATTGCTTATCGAATCAATTTCTTTTGAGGGAAGAATAGCGTGGTAAAGTATTTCAATTGATTCATATTCGTACCAAGAACAATCATCAAGATAACGATGAAACTTGAATTTTTTAATACCGACTTTATCAGGATAGAAATACTCTTGATCAATCAGATTTTCAAGAATGATTCGTTTTATTTCTTCAATGGGGAGTTGTTCGGGATTTTTGAATCTTTTGCTTCCAAACTTTTTGTAGTTTCCAGAATCACGGTACAAATAGTTAAAACGAATTACTTCGGTCATAATTTTTTAAACCAAAGGAAGTTTGAATCGGAATGTCAATCAACGGACTATGAGTCACGTTTTGGTTTTTTAACCACGAAACACAGGACGATATCCGGCTTTCTGGTAAGTCTTTCGCATGCAACCGGTAGCGAAAACCGTTTTTGAACAGGAATTTTCGCACAAGCAGTTCGGGCTTGGTGTCCTTGCTCCGGATTCTGCTCATGTTGTAGCTTCTTACTTCGGGTTCGTGGACGTCGGCCATGGCGGGGATTTGTATAGCACTAAGGTAGCAATTTAAGACTGGAATTATATATGTGCCGGAATTACAAATTCCGTATCTGCGGGGTGCGAATTGCAAATTCACACCAGCGAAGGGCAAGGATTAGCGGGGTGTGAGTTGCTTTTTGTCTACAGATTCATTAATCTTGTGAAAACGGAGGTTATGACTGATCTAATTTTGAAATATAACTTATTGGATCCAAACGGGAAGAAAGAGGTCCTTGATTTTATGGACTTCTTGCTGACAAAGGAGATCAAAACAAAGAGACCTATTAAAACTGTTTACAAGAAGAAAATATTAAAGGTTTCAGTCTGGAATGATTCAGACATTGACTTTATGATTCAGAATCAGCAAAAACTCAACCAATGGAAAGCAGAGGAGTTCTGCGGTTAATGAAGAGGTAATAATCAAATCATCTATTATAATTCGTGGAAGAATTCTCCGACAGAAAGAATTCGTTCGCTATTTTTTTTGTTGAATAACAAGTGCTCAAAGTCTCTCCTTTTCAAGTTCAGGTCCACCGTTTTTAACATTTCAACAGTAGCAGCTTTCAGTTCGTCTAGATTTTGGATTCCCAGTTTCTTTGAGAGAAATGAATAGTCGGGTTTCGTTTGGGCAAGCAAGAACATAGCATCATAAAAATCGCGGCCTTTCTGCCGCGCAAGCATGGCAGAGAGTTTCATCGAACACAATACCCCGTCGGATGGAACCGGAAAAGGGAAATAAAACCCACATCCCTTAATATTGACCATTACTTTTTGATAGGATATTTGTTGATCCTGGCCTTCAATTTTGATCAAAAACCTTTCATCCCGATGCCCGGTCAGGTTAAAATCAAAAAGCAATTCCGGAAAATGAATGCTTCTTCGAAATGCCTTTAATCGTTCGTTTTCACGGTCGCGCACTTCAATACGAAGGCCACTTCGCAGCAAAAACTGCAAGACAGCATCCGTCATCTCCAAAAAATCTTGCTTTGAGAGCTCCTTGCAATCAAAATCCAAATCTTCGGAAAAACGATCTAACCCCTTGACAAGTCGAAGGTTTGTTCCACCGATAAAGACAATTTTTCCAATGTAAGGGGTCGTTGAAAGAAAATCGAGGATTAATAGTTGGAGATATTCTTTCAGTATGTGTTTTTGGAAGAAAGCATTGTTGCTGAATTCTGCAGGAAAGTAATTCTTAATGAGTTCCAATTGTATCATAAACCGTAGGTGTTGATTAAAAGTTGAACCCTGTTTTCCAGGGCTTTGTTTTCGAACTTCAAAGAATATTCCTTTAATAGATTGCGGTCCAGATCATCGTGTAAAAAATCTTCATCCAGGCGTAGCTCTTCCAATTCATTCATAGTATTGTAAAACGGATATAGGTAAAGCAGATCGAGCAGGGCCTTTTCAGGTTTTGCAAGTTGAAAAGTCCGCCCATCAGACATTGGTTTGAGATCATATCCAAACATCAGGCTTTTTTTGACACTCTTATAGCTGTACTCTCCAAAGCCATTGTTGAAATTTATGGTTTTCAGGGTTGTCACGCTGGTAATCTGAACCACCGCTTCGGGTATTATTTCATAAAATGCCAGTGCAGTATGGAGACTCACGTAAGATGGGCGATAAATTCGGTTGGCAAAATAAAGTCCAAAATCAGGCTTACTCTTGTATTCCGGGAATGTATAGTAGCCTTGCCGAAGACGGATCAGCAGTCCCTTGTTTGCCCACCGGACAAAGTTGTTTCGGTCGAAGTTGGGCTCCCACGCATAAACCTGATGAATGCTGAAACATCCCAGATCAAACATCTTGTTTTTAAACTCCAAATAACTCATCGCTCAGGTACTGTAAAAAAAACATAAGTAAATTGTATTTCTGTTTTGCAGCAAATATAGTGCATTTTAGAAATACATCAAAATTTTGTCCAAAGATATTGAGTATTGATCGTTTTCAATCCGTGTTTTGGGTACCACAAAATAGCGGCATCCCTTATAGGAGTGCCTGAAGCAGCCATTAACAAAAATGACAGTTTTGTATTTGCACTATTGACTGAATCGGAACTTTCCGAATTTAAGAGAGAGAGGCGCTATTTTT
>DATCHD010000031.1:0-7960 GCA_036508555.1 Prolixibacteraceae bacterium | reverse complement strand
GCACCGGAGGCAAATTGTCCGATCAAATATTCGTAGGCATCCCCCAGCACATCCAGTTCTGTGTTATCCAGCTTAAAATCAATCTTATCCAGATGGGCCAATACTTTGGCAATCAATTCATTCTTGGCAGATTCGGTCCTTCCCAGTTTGGTGGAGGTCAGGTCCAGGTCTTCGAACAGGTTATCAAAATCATCTTCGCTGGCCGTACCCATGGTACTCTGTTCGATGTTGGTCAGGATTTTACCAAGATCCTCCAATATGAAATTATTCTCACCCTCCTTGTCGCTGTTGCCCCGTTTAGCCACTTCACTGAACAGTTCGGAAGGCTTTAAAAAGTAACCTAACCGGGCCAGAGACTCCTCTTTGATCGCTTCAATGTACTGTTTACCTTTTGAACTATGCTCCTTAATATCCCTGTACTTGATTCCATCCTGAAGCAAGATCGAATCCGCGTAGCGATACATCTTCTCTGACAAATACTTGTAAAATATGAATCCTAAGATGTAATCACGGAATTCATCGGCGTCCATTTTCCCACGCAGGGTATTGGCAATGTTCCAGAGTTGTTGCTCGAGTTGTTTTTTCTGATCTTCAGACATATATATATTTTGAGTCGTTCAAAAAGGGGTCTTAGGTTTGGATATAAATTTAGCTGTTTTTTTGGTACTCAGAAATTATTTCTGGAGTAACTCTTGTAATCGCCATGCCTGAAGATTCCTGATATCTTTATTGGATGGTAAAGAATATGATGCAAAATATTCTTCCATACTCGAATATTTATCAAGAAAGATAATTGTATTGGTTGAAAGTCATCCTGGTTTACATGAAAGCCATAAATAACGCATAGAAAAAGAAAATCAGTTAATCGCATAAATTTGCAACTAACTGATTTGAAAGATTTTGAAGTGATCCAGCTGGGGCTCGAACCCAGAACCTACAGCTTAGAAGGCTGTTGCTCTATCCATTGAGCTACTGGACCGGCCTGAATTGGGTGCAAAACTAAGAAAAAATCCCTGAATCGGAAACGGTTCAGGGATTTTTCGTCGGTCGGTGAAGGATTATACTATGAAGATATTGTGCTCAGCACATTGCCGTATCATCTCTTCCGGCCACAAACTCGCCTGTACTTCACCGATGTGGGCCTTGCGCAGGAAATACATGCAAAGCCTGGACTGTCCGATACCGCCACCTATAGAAAGCGGTAGTTCATCCTTCAGCAATTTCTTATGGAAAAGTAACTCTTTCCGGTCGTTGGCACCTGCTAGCTGCAGTTGGTGAAGCAATGCTTCCTTGTCGACCCTGATACCCATGGACGAGATCTCAAATGGCTGTTGAAGAACGGGATTCCATATCAGGATATCGCCGTTCAGGCCATTGAATCCAGCGGCATTTGGAGTAGTCCAATCATCATAGTCGGGAGCCCTTCCGTCATGAATCTCTCCATTGCTCAGCTTACCACCAATGCCGATAATGAATACCGCACCGTTTTCTTTAGTAATTTCATACTCCCTTTCTTTGGGTGTCAGCTTCGGATAACGTTGTAACAACTCTTCAGAATAGATGTAGGTGATCTCTTCCGGCAGCAGGGGTTTAATGGACGGATAGTTCTCATAGACCACAAATTCCGTTCTTAACAGGACGCAATAAATCTGATTCACAATCTTTTTAAGAAAATCTATGTTGCGTTGTTTGGCAGTGATCACCTTTTCCCAATCCCATTGGTCAACATACAGCGAATGAATATTGGTTAGCTCCTCGTCGGCTCTAATGGCATTCATATCGGTATATAATCCATACCCTACCGGGATTCCGTACTGTCCGAGCATCATCCTCTTCCATTTGGCCAGTGAATGAACAACCTCTGCTCTTGCGTCATTCATCTCTTTGACGGCAAAGCTGACCGGACGTTCGATACCGTTCAGATCGTCGTTGAGACCGGTTCCTTTCAGCACAAAAAGAGGGGCAGTAACTCTTCGAAGACGCAATTCCGAGGAAAGATTGTCCTGGAAAAAGTCCTTAATAAACTTGATTGCTTTCTCTGTCTGCTTCAGATCGAGCTTAGCTTTATAATTCTCGGGAAAAAAGAGCTTCATGTTTAAATATTGTTTTTTGCAATGATACGAACTATAAAAGATATGGCAAAGATAGCTACCGCGGAAAGTACATTTTATGGCATCCTATCTTGCAAAATACATGTAAATGGCAAAAGTTGCCAACCAGTGTGTACCCAAATAATTTTCCGAGATGACATGCGGAAGGGCATCCTTCGCATGTTCATCACCAGTTTTTTTCAACGCTATTGCCATCGCGCTTCCAGCGGGGAGCGCTTTTGCCACCTCAAACATGCACCAGGCGCGGCTGAGGTTGAGTCCGTCGAGGTGCACACCTGTCGGATCTGCCCTGTTCGCAACTACCGCCGGATGTTGCAGCGACGCTGGTATTGCGGGCAGGAAATCTTTGAACCATTTCCCGAACTCTTCCTTGCCTAATACCCTGCGCATCAAATCTGCCTCAATGAGTGCCGGCGAGAAGAAATCGTCTCCTTCAGGCTCCCAAGCGGCCGGAATATTCTTATCTTTCAGGTAGTAAAAACGGCTCCTTTCCAGGAGTAGCTTTTCAAATTCCTTGTTGCCCATTGCCCTGGCGTAATCCAACGCAAAGGAAATTCCGAAGGCTGTATTGGCATGCACTCCTCTTCTGAGGGGATAGTATAATCCCGGTAGGTAGGTCGTGTAATTTTTGACAACCTGTTCTGCCAGGGGTTTCAGGGTACCAAACCATTTTTCGCCCAATGGATTATCCCAGGAGGAAAGTTCAGTAGACAATTTCAACAGCCAGCTCCAGCCGTAGGGCCTTTCATAGCTGATACGGTCTTTGGCTTGCAGGTAGGCCACTTCAACGGCAATATTTTCGGGCGTCAGAGAAAGATTGATGGCATTAATAATGGAATCCCTGGCAGGAAGATCCGGAAATTCCTTGAGGAGTTTGACCAGGAGCCAGTGACCATGGACAGATGAATGCCAGTCGTAACATCCGTAGAAAACGGGATGCAGCTGGGAGGGTGTTCCCACATCCTTGTCCGACTGCATGGAGTGCGACAGGTTGTTGGCATATTCTGTATGAATGCACTTAAATGCCAGTCGGGCCATTCTTCCCGCCTGTTCGCGATCGAGTTTGAGCACATCCTGGGCGTTGCCTACCATTGCACTCACCAAAACTATCACCACAAAAAACACTATTCTCCTCCAATTTTTCATTTTTCACATTTCATTTTTCACTTCAAACACAAATCCGTCGTAACCTGGTTCCACCCCCGCCGGCAACTCTACAGCTAATTCGGCATGCAGCCCCATTTCATGACTCAAGTGCGTCAAATAGGTCATTCCAGGAGAAATTTTGTTTACCAGCAGCAGCGCCTCCTCCAGATTCAAATGTGCGATGTGTGTTGCCTTCCTTAAAGCACAGATTACCAATGTATCCAGACCTCTCAACTTTTCCAATTCCTCCGGTTCAATTCTGTTGAAATCTGTCAGATAGGCAAATTTGCCAAACCGGAATCCGTAAACCGGCAATTTATGATGGTAAAGACGAATGGGTGTCACCTCAATTCCGCCGATGCTAAAAGAGGTTCCATCAATGGGTATCAGGTGCATCTGGGGCGTTCCAGGGTACTTTATTTCGGCAAAAGCATAGTTGAAGATGGTCTTCAGGTTGTCGGCGACCCTTTTCTCACAATAGATATCCATGGGTGACTTATGGACCCAGTTAAAGCTGCGGATATCGTCCAGTCCGAAGATATGATCGGCATGTTCGTGGGTGAGCAGGACGGCATCAAGATTGGTAACCCTGTGTTTCAGCATCTGCTGCCTGAAATCCGGACCAGCATCCACCACCAGATTGGTGCCCTTCTCTTCAACCAAAATGGAGCAACGCAACCGGTTATCCCTGGTATCCGCCGACTGGCAAACCTTGCAATGGCATGCGATCACCGGAATTCCCTGTGAAGTACCCGTACCCAGGAGTGTAATTTTCATACGTATTATCTCTGTAGTTCTGTTCCGGAGGCCGAAAGTAAAAAAATTGCCGGACGCTTGTTGATATCCGGCACAGATTTTTTCCAGTCAGCAATGGTCTTGGTTACCACGAATTCACTTTCCATGGTCAGATCTACTGCAATGCAAAGCCGCGTTTGCTGCTGACAGGCAGCTAACAAGTCACCGAGCAGGTTATTATTCCGGTAAGGCGTTTCGATGAAAATCTGTGTCTGCTGGTCTCTCGCCGAATTTCTTTCCAGGTTACGAATGGCAGCTGTCCGCTCGGCTGGCTTGATCGGAAGATATCCGGTAAAGGCAAAATTCTGGCCGTTCATGCCGGAAGCCATCAGGGAGAGCAGGATAGACGATGGACCGACAAGCGGCACTACCTGGATTCCCTTTTCATGGGCGATTTTCACCAGGTCGGCACCAGGATCGGCCACGCCGGGACAGCCAGCTTCCGATAGGATGCCTACGTCAAACCCTTGTTTGATAGGATCCAAAAGTGTTTCGAGTCCCAGTTGCCTGGAATGTTCATTCAGCTCCATGAAATCCAGATCGTCAATTACGATCTCCGGGACCATTTTCTTCAGATGCCGTCGGGCAGTTCGCAGATCCTCCACTACGAAATAACGAAGCTTCCGGACGACTGCATTGATCTCCGCCGGCAGAACCCTTTCAAAAGCCGTTTCGCCGAGTGTGGTAGGAATCAGGTATAGTTTTGCCAAGAGTTTTATCTTAATTTTTTGCCTTTAATTCGCTGACGATGGCAATGGCCTCCCGAACTTTTTGCTCGATGAATCCAAAATCACCTTTTGCAATCACCTCAGGTGGTGTGAGTTGTGAACCCAGACCGACACATGCCACGCCTGCTTTGAACCATACTTCCAGGTTTTTCCGGAAATTCAGGTCGGTCGAGACCGTTATTCCCAGTCTGTTGGCAGCCTTGATCGCCTCCAGGCAGACATCTGCCGCCCCTTGTGAGATGGCAGGTGTGATACCCGTCCAGTGAAACCAGGTAGCGCCCTGAAAAAGCTTTTCCCAGTCGATCATGCCGGATTTTATTTCGGCGATCGAAGAACCGGAACGGTCGTAAATGACTTTACCGGCACGGCTGACGGCGCCGGATTCCAGGAAATAGATGCCCATCCTGTCGCCACCTCTGATGATTCCGGTCGTGTCGACGCTGAATCCCCTCAGCTCGCGGATGCAGGCATCGGCGATTTCGTTCTTCGGCAGACGGGTGATAAATTGTACCTCGATGCCAAAATTGGCCAGAGAGACGGCTACATTGGCCTCGCCGCCTCCGAAGGTGGCGCTCAGATTGCCCGACTGACCAAACCGCTCGAAGCCGGGAGTAGCCAGACGTAACATAATTTCACCGAATGTGATTACTTTTCCCATATCAACAGTTTATACAAGATCATTTTCGCCTTTTACGTAAACAAAATTAGCTAAAATTCCGCCATCCACATAGAGGACTTGGCCATTGACAAAATCGGCGGCCTTCGAGTAGCCAACAACCCCTGGGATTAGCGAGCTATCTGACCAAAATCGAACTTGCTTCCTGGCTGGGATTCAAGGGAGGCACTGCCCTGGTGTTTTTTTACGATTTGTCGCGATTGAGAACTCTGATAATAATTGCAAAAGCAATAATCACGAAGGTCAGTGTCAGCAGGTAGATATAACCGGTGAAAAAATCCGGATTTCCTGCAACTGCCCTTGTGCCATTTAATTGATAGTGAGGAATAATGTGGGGAAATAAATAGGCCTGACCCAGCACCACCAGGCAGATCATCATCAGCATGATAAAACTGTGTTTGACGGTAAACCTGAACAAGTCGGACTCCCTGCCCACCAGGTTTCCTGCGGCCGAGGCCACTGCAATGGATTGCGGCGAAATCATTTTTCCCACTACTCCGCCTGAGGCGTTGGCGGCGACTGTCACAACCGGATCGATACCGATTGAAGTTGCCGTAGCGGATTGAAGTTTCCCGAACAATGCATTGGCGGAAGTATCAGAACCGGTAATAAATACCCCCAACCAACCAAGTACCGGGGCAAAAAACGGGAAAAATACACCAGTATTCGCGAGCCCGGAAGCCAGCGTGATCGTGATTCCTGAATCATTCAGGATATAGGCAAATCCCAGCACTGCCCCCACCGTGAGAACAGAGAATTTCAGCTGATCGAGTGTGG
The DNA here is from genome assembly GCA_036508555.1 of Prolixibacteraceae bacterium. Taxonomy (GTDB): domain Bacteria; phylum Bacteroidota; class Bacteroidia; order Bacteroidales; family Prolixibacteraceae; genus CAINVV01. The sequence goes on along the minus strand of DATCHD010000031.1, from coordinate 1,727 downwards.
CCAAAAAGATTTTCCAGGCTACTTGAAAAGTCAATCCCAGGAGGGGTATAGCGATCACCGCAGACAGAAGAATGGAGGTTCCGGCGGCCGAAAGATAATTGAACCTGAAGAGATGTGGTAAAGAATTGCCATTCTGATCATTGATCACATTATGGAGGCCCGGCATTTCGAATTGCAGCTGTCCGATCGCATTAAACACCTGCTTTACAGGCGACAATCCCCATGCTATTACCATGATAGTCAATAATATAAATGGAGACCATGCCTGTAATACCTCACCTGGAGAATATTTAATTTGGGTATTGATAGTCGCCCCCGGTTCATTTGGAAAACGCCAGACGGATTTAGGTTTCCAGAACTTCAGGCAGATGATCAGGCAAACAATTGATCCGATCCCAGCAATGATATCGGGCAAGGCAGGACCAAGATAGTTGGAGGTAGACCATTGAAGCAGCGCGAAAGAACATCCAGACACGAGGATGGCCGGCAGCACTGCCAGACTGTTCCTAAAACCGGACATAAAAACAACTATATAAAAAGGAAGAATGACCGAAAGTAATGGCAAGGTTCTGCCGATCATCTGAGAAATGGCCATTTCCGGGATACCGGAAACCTGAGAGGCCACTGTTATCGGGATACCGATAGAACCGAACGCCACAGGTGCTGTGTTGGCTATCAGGCAGATTCCGGCTGCATAAAGAGGATCAAAACCCAGTCCCACCAGCATTGCGGCCGTAATAGCGACCGGGGCGCCGAAGCCACAGGTTCCTTCCAGAAAAGAGCCAAATGAAAAAGCAATCAGCAGCGCCTGGATTCTCCGGTCGGAGGTGATGGATGCCATGAAATGTTTGATGACTTCGAATTTACCGCTTCGGACGGTCAGGTTAAACAGAAATACTGCAGGAATGATGATCCAGCAAATGGGAAACAATCCGTAAAGTGAACCATTGGCGGTAGACAGCAAGGCTAGTTTTACAGGCATGCCATAGATAATTACAGCAATCAGCAAGGCTATTAATAAGGCAAGAAGACTTGCCAGATACCCTTTCATTTTCTTGATAATCAGGGCCCAGAAGATGACCAGGATGGGTATAAGCGCCACCATTGCCGATACGGTAAGGTTATGAAAGGGATCGATGACCTGGGTCCAGTGCATAAGGTTATTTCCGAATAAGTACAACCATAAGATCCATCACATTCGTCTGGGTTGGTCCGGTGATTATCAATCCTCCCACTTGCTTGAAAAAATGGTTGGAATCGTGATTTTCAATGTAATAATCAATATTTAAATTATGTTCCAGGGCATTAGGAGAGGTGAAAGAATCCGACACTGCACCGGTGGCATCTGTCGGACCGTCAGTTCCATCTGTTCCACAAGAAAGAAAGGTGATACCAGGATGATCTTTCAGGAGTTTAGCCATCAGCAGCGCCAGGTGCTGGTTTCTGCCTCCCAGACCCTGTCCCCTGACTTTCACGGTAGGTTCGCCACCGAATAAGAGACAGCTGTTTTGATGCGGGTTTTGTTGTTTCATAAGAATAGCCAGATTAAAAATTTCAGCCGAAACATTTTCAACGTCCCCTTCAAGTCTATCAGTAACGATCCGGGCTTCATACCCAAAAAATTCTGCCTTCTCTTTGGCTGATGTGAGTGCCAGCCTATTGTTTCCGATGACGAGATTATAGGTATAATCCACGATTTCATCACCTTTCTTAAGGGTTTCCGGATA
>DATCHD010000030.1:0-17708 GCA_036508555.1 Prolixibacteraceae bacterium | reverse complement strand
ACCAACACCTGGACTATCTGATTTTCATCGGCCAAAAGCTCCATCTCCGGATCGCTAAGCTTCACAGTAAGTTCCATTCGTCTGCTGTTTTCCAGTGATGAGAACAGAATCTTTATCTTATCTAACAACTCTTGCAGCCTAAAGCTCTTTTTGACCGGATTGGGTAACCCTGAGAGTTTACGGTAGGATTCTACAAACTGCATAAGACCAAGCCCCTGTTCTTTGATCACATTAAGCCCCCTGACAGTGGTTTGGATGATCGTTTCGTTGACCTCCTGAGGAAGAACAAGCCTTCCGTCAATCTTATAGAAGTTGCATAGACTTTCCGAAAGCGAAGTGATCGGGGCTATTGAATTCATGATCTCATGCATCAATACCCTGATCAGTTTCATCCACGAATCCAGCTCCTTTTCGTCCAGTTCATTTCGAATATCCTGCAGCGACAGGAGCATCAGCTCACTTTCTTTTGTTTTAAACGAAGTGGCTTTGAGTGAGAGCTGAATGGTCCCTCTTTCGTTGGTAAAAGAGATTAGTTTCTGCTCAAAGGGTTTGATGCTCCTGACCGCCTGATACAGATTGCTGTTGACCCGTTCCAGCTGCTTGATGTGAGTGAGAACATTCATACCCAACATCTTTTTGGTCGCATGATTGGCGTGAAGCACAAAACCATTGGGATCATAAGTGATGATACCGGTTGCCACCTGTTCGAGCAGGGTTTGAAAATACTGTTCCTGTTGACGACTTTCAATTTTTACCTGTTGAATTTGTCTGTTGACTTTGTTGAGGCTTTGGCACAATTCCCGTATGGGCTTGTTGGACTCATTGGTGTCAAACAGAAGTGTAGAATCCTCATTCTCTATTGATTCAAGGAAAAAACCCAATTTTCTATTGGTAGTATTCAAATACCCGATTAGGTTCAGAACAACCAAAGTTTCAATAATAAGAAACAGAATAACCAATGCGGATGAGCTTTTTGTCGCAACACAAAAGCCGGCTGCCAAAGCAATTATTACAATCAGCACAACCTTGGAAACCAGTTGAAAATAGAGATTTCGACTAATCATTCCCCGGATTTTTTGATTTTGTTATAGAGTGTTTGCCTGGAGATACCCAACTGGTCGGCTGCCGCACTGTAATTTCCATTGTGTTTTTCGATGGCATGGTTGATCATCCTGGACTCCATGTCGCTGAGGGTGAGATCCATTTTACTTTGTCTCGCGGAAAGAAGGGGACGTACAAAAAAATCTTCGGGCTTCAGCACAGTGCCCTCGCTCAGGATTACTGCTTTCTCGATGGTATGTTGCAATTCGCGGATGTTTCCTGGCCAGGAATATTTCAGCAATTTATCCAGTGCCTGCTGATTGATTCTTACACCAGGTTTGTTGTATTTGGATGCGTATTTTTTGAGAAAAAAATCGGCCAGCACCAGTACATCATTTCCACGTTCGCGGAGTGGCGGAACTTCAATTTGTATTGTATTGATTCTGTAAAGTAGGTCTTCGCGGAAGAGCCCCTCGAGTACCATACTTTCCAGATTTTTGTTGGTTGCACAGATCAGCCGGATGTTGACGGAGATCATCTGGTTGGAACCGATTCGCGAAATCTGACGATTCTGGATGGCTGCAAGCAGTTTAGCCTGAAGATGAAACGAGAGATTACCGATCTCATCCAGGAAAAGGGTGCCTTTGTCGGCAACTTCGAATTTGCCGGGACGATTCTCCCGGGCATCCGTAAATGCGCCCTTCACATGGCCAAAAAGTTCACTTTCGAACAGGGTTTCAGTGATGGCTCCCATGTCGACATTCACCATCACCTCCTGAGAGCGATCTGATATTCTGTGGATTTCCTGTGCTATCAGTTCTTTCCCGGTACCGTTTTCACCGGTTATCAAAATATTGGCATCGGTTTTGGCCACTTTGCGCACAAGATTCAATACTTGCACCAACTGTGGTGACGAACCAACAATGAATTTTTGCTCGCGGTTGATTTCACTCTTCAACCCCTTTTCTTTCTCCCTGAGCTGGTTCACCTCTCTCTTTGACCAGTTCAATTGAATGGCCGATTGAAGGGTCGCGAGCAACTTGTTGTTGTCCCAGGGTTTGAGAAAAAAATCGGTTGCACCCAGTTTAAGTGCCTTAACGGTCAATTCAACATCGCCAAATGCTGTAATCATTACCACCGAAATCTCAGGATTGGTCTCCTTGATTCGTCCCAACCAATAAATGCCTTCGTTGCCGGTATTGATTCCTGCATTAAAATTCATATCGAGAATAACCAGGTTGTACTCTCTTCTCCGAAGTTCGGTCGGAATTTGGTTTGGATCTGACAGTGTTGTGATGGTTTGAAAATGGGGAGAAAGTAAAATCTCCAATGCACTCAATATGTTTTTGCTGTCATCGACAATCAGGATATTTCCTTTTGCCATTTTTTTATCAAAGTTACAAGATGTGGAAATCAAAATCAAGAGTGTGTAAAATTTCTTTACAAATTAATGTCAATTATTTTTACCTACAGACAATTGTAATAATGCTAATTACATTGATTATCAGTGAATTTATATTTTTGGCACTATTTTGGCACACCTAAATATTTATAAATGGAAAATAAATGAAATTTCGAATACCTTTACTATTGATCCTTATCCAGTTCACGGCCAGTTTGCAGTTAGCTGCTCAGGAAAAGTGGACGTTGAACGATTGTATCAACTATGCGCTGAAAAACAACCTTCAGTTGTTAAACGCAGATATGGACAAGCAGTTGGCTGAGGTGAGTTACCGTCAATCGAAATGGAACAGGTTGCCCGTAATTGGTGCAGGATCGGATGCCGGAAAGAATTACGGCAGATCTGTGGATCCCAATACCAACGGTATCGTCAATACCGCCTTTTTTAACAACTCCTATTATTTGGGGGCATCGGTCGATCTGTTCCGTGGTTTCATGTACGAAAACCAGATCAGGTACCGTGCATTCAAAAAAGAGGCAACTGAAAACAAACGGATCAATGCTGCAGATGATTTGGCTTTCTCGGTAATGAACGCCTTTTTTAATGTCATTTATTTCGAAGAACTGCTGAAGATTGCCAATGAGCAAAAAGCCCTCTCAGAGCTGAACGTAAAGAAGATGGATATTTTAGTCTCTGCCGGACTGAAGTCACCAGCTGATTTTCTGGAGGTGAAAGCGAACTACGAAAAGGAAGAGCTTTTCTTTATTCAGACCGCCAATAATATTGCAACTTCATGGATCAGTCTGAAGAAGGCAATGAACCTTCCTCCCGAAAGGCAGATTGTGCTCGTTCTTCCTGAAACGGAAGCTGTTTTTACCGGGATAGCCGCCAATATTCAGGAACTCTTTGAGCAGCATGCCTTCCGCTCACCCTACATCCGTTCTTTCGAGCGTGAATGGCTTGCAAGTCAGAAAAATGTGAGTATCATCAGGGCCGGATTTTCTCCCTCCATCAGGCTTCAGGCCAGTTACAACACCGGTTACTATGAAACCAACAAAGATGCCAATGAAAAGATTATTGCTTTCAGGGATCAGATTAACAACAACCAACGACAGTTTCTGGGAGCGAACCTCACCATTCCGTTGTTCAATAAAAACTCAGTCAGGTTTGACGTACAAAGTGCCAAAATTGAAGCGGAACAAGCCCAGACAATGCTCACTCTGGCCAAACAAACGCTCCTGTACGAAATGGAAGGAAACTACAACGAACTGACAGCCTCAGGGAAAGAGCTTCAACAGTCCGAAAAACAGATGGAAGCCGATAAGCTTGCATTTCAGGCAGCCCAGAAAAAATTTGATCAGGGAATGATCAATGCCATTGAATTGTATACGACCAAAAACAGACTTGCCAATACATCCGCTCAGGTATTGCATGTCAAACTAACTTATGCTGTTAAGAAACGAATACTGGAGTTTTACAAAGGGAGCAGATTCTGGGAGTAGAGTGCAGAGGGCATGGAGAACGGGAAATTTAGGAATAGGAATTGTGATTTTGGCGCAATCCAAAATTGAAAAACCAAAATTGAAAATAGCATTATTATGGGAATGGACAGAGTTTTAGAGAAGAAAAAGGGTATTCAGAAAAAGCATATTTTCTGGGGAGTCGGGATATTATTCGTTGGTTTTCTGGTTTTTAAACTGGTATTTGGCGACCACGCCTCAGTTTTTCGTGCTGAAAAGGATCAACTGACCATCGGTGACGCGGAAGATGGAATATTCAACGATTACATCACAGTTATCGGCCAGGTGGAGCCGATTACCACCATTTTTCTGGACGCGGTCGAAGGCGGAACTGTCGAAGAACGACTCATAGAAGAGGGTACAATGGTCAAAAAGGGGGATGTCATCCTGCGTCTGGGGAATCGCCAGTTGTACCAAACCATCCTGAACAGTGAGGCTGCGCTCGCAGAGAAAGAGAACTACCTGCGCAGTACAAGGATCAGTTTCGAGTCGGAATTGATCCAGTCAAAACGCAATATCCTGGACAGTGAATTCAAAGTTATCCGTAAAAAACGGACCTTTAATCAGTACGAAACCCTTTACAAAGAGGCTTTAATTTCGAGGGAAGACTATCTTCAGTCGAAAGAAGATTACGAATACGAGGTCAATCTACTGACCATCAATAAACTGAAAGCGAAAAATGATTCTTTGCTCCGGACTACTTCGATGATTACCCTCGAAAAGGACCTGGGAAAGATGCGCCAAATGCTTGATCTGGTTCACGAACGTCTGGGCGACCTGAATGTAAAGGCTACTGTCGACGGTCAGCTGGGCATGCTGGATGCCGAAATAGGGCAATCGATCAACGGAGGTCAGCGCATTGGCCAAATCAACGTCCTCGACAATTTCAAGGTAAATGCCAAAATCGACGAACACTACATCGATCGGGTGGTTCGCGGGCTCGCAGCATCGCTTGACCGCAACGGAGCAAATTTCAATCTTGCAGTGAAAAAGGTCTATCCCGATGTACGCGATGGGCAATTTAAAATTGACCTTGTTTTTGAAGGGGTGAAACCTGAAAATGTAAGGACAGGCCAGACTTACCATGTCAAACTTGAATTGGGCGAGTCGCAAAAGGCATTGATGATCCCACGCGGAGGTTTTTTCCAGAGTACCGGCGGTCAATGGATTTTTGTATTGAACGCAGAAGGAACCGAAGCGATCAAACGACCGATCAAAATAGGCAAACAGAATCCGCAGTATTATGAAGTACTGGAAGGGTTGAAAGCCGGCGAAAAAGTGATCACATCAGGGTACGAGGTGTTTGGGACGAACGAGCGGATAGTGGTGAAATAATTCTTAATAAATTCAAACGAAATGATTAGAACAGTCAATTTAAACAAAGTATTCCGCACAGAAGAGATAGAAACCAGTGCGTTGAACGAGGTGAGCCTTCACGTTCAAAAAGGTGAATTTGTGGCCATTATGGGACCTTCTGGTTGCGGAAAATCAACATTGCTGAACATCATCGGCTTGTTGGACAACCCCTCCTCAGGCGAGTATTATTTCGATGGTCACGAAGTCGGCGGGTTTAAGGAGCGCAACCGCACTTTGCTCCGTAAGGGCAACATTGGCTTTGTATTTCAGAGTTTTAACCTGATCGACGAGCTCAACGTCTATGAAAACGTGGAGCTTCCGCTGATTTACCTGAAGCTGAGTGCGAAAGAGCGCAAGGAGATGGTCGAGAAAGTATTGGAACGGATGAAAATCAGCCACCGGAAGAAGCATTTCCCGCAGCAACTGTCTGGTGGGCAACAACAGCGTGTAGCTATTGCCCGCGCGGTGGTTGCCAATCCTAAACTGATCCTGGCGGATGAGCCTACCGGAAACCTTGACTCCAAAAACGGACTTGAGGTAATGAACCTGCTTACCGAACTCAACCGCGAAGGAACTACCATCGTGATGGTGACACACTCCATGCACGATTCCGAATTTGCCCACAGGCTCATTAATCTGTTCGACGGCCAGATTATTTCAGAAGAGGTGAAGAAACAGATGAACCGTATGCCGGGATAGCGGGTATTGGGCAAGGAGCTATGGGTATGGAGATTGGGTCGGCATGATGATTTTTGATTAGAATTCCGATCCAAATTGTTGGATTGAATATTAAAATTGTTGAATTATGATCTTGCAGCATCTTAAAATAGCGATACGGAGGGTTGCACAAAATTTCAGATTGACCCTTCTGATTTTTGTCGGTTTAGTCATTGGATTGACCAGTTGTTTGGTAATTTTCATCAAAATTAACCATGAGTTAAGTTTTGACAGTTATCATACTCAAAGTAAAAATACGTTCAGGATTGTCAGGGTTACTTCCGGGTTGGAGTACCTGGGCGGAGGACTTGAATACCGCACCGGGGTCCCTTTCCCGTTTCCCGCTGAGATAAAAAAATCCATACCCGGCCTCAAGGGTGTGGTATCAATGTTCTATTTGAATGGCCAGAAAATTGGTATTCCATCAAAAGACAACACAAAGGATAAAATCTTTTCACTGGATGGTGGGGTTGTCTTCACCGAGCCCTCTTTCTTTGAAATTTTTGACTTTGGAGGCAAAGGGCTGTCCTGGTTGAAAGGGGAAGGCAAACAAGTATTGGAAAAGCCTTTCACTGCCGTTATTACAAAGGATATTGCAGGCCGGCTTTTCCCTGGCCAGGAACCAATAGGCCAGGAGATGACCTACATGGGCCAGAAGTTCACAGTTGCCGGGGTTATCAGTGATCTGCCACAAAACACTGATTTTCCGTTTAAAATCATTTTATCCATGGTGACTTTTTCTGAAAAAATCGCCGCAAATGCCTTCAACACCTGGGATAATTTTTCCGATGTCTATAACTGTTATGTAGTACTGAACAATAAAAACGAGGTAGCAGAAGTTGAGAAACAGTTAAAAGCCGTGCATGCCATGCACCGCCAGGATGAATATGTGGAGAGAAGGCTGTTTAAATTGCAGCCCTTGAGTCAGGTTCATAAAGACAGCCAGTTTGGAAATTTCAATCAGCACACTGTAAGCGGCGGATTAATGCTGGCTATTTCGCTGGTTGGTATTTTTATATTCCTGATAGCCTTTTTTAATTACAGCAATTTTTTCCTGGCTGATACCATCAAACAAAAAAAGCAGATTGCCTTGAAATTAATACTGGGAAGCAAACCGGGGTCCATTTTCGTCCAATTTTTTACAGAATCACTGCTGGTTACTTTTTGTGCTTTGATTATTAGCTTGTTGACAACGTTCGCTATCATTAAAAATTTCTATTCATTTGTAGATATTCCGCAGGGCTATTCTCCTGAAATTGGTTGGACTGCCATACTATTTATATTGGGTCTTTTTATTGCCGGAGGCATTTTGTCTGTGGTATTCTCCTATTTTAATTTGAACCTGAGCTCTTTATCCTCCTTGTTAAAGAAAAGTGATCCGGGCTATGCAGGGAAGGAAAATGTGTTTGGCAAATGGAGCGTTATTCTGCAATTTATTGTTGCACAGGCTGTTATAATTGCCACGTTGATGATTGTCAAACAGATATATTTCATTAATAACAAGGATCTGGGCTATGATACCAAAAATATCATGATTGTCAGGTTGCCCGATGGGTCCGGTTCGAAACTATCCGCACTTGCCGGCGAATATTCAATGAATCCCAAAATAAAAGGTGTAAGCTTTAGTTCCGTAACACCGGCCCAGACAAATAACTTCGGGAATGCCCGGCTTTTCAGAAACAATGAAATGGTCAGCATTGATTATGAACTAAAATCCATTGATACCTCTTTCATCCGGGTATATTCATTTAAAATGCTGGCCGGGGAAAATTTAGCCTCTGCAGATACGGCATTAAATATTATTGTCAACCGGAAATTCACATCAGAAAGTGGATTTAAAACCGTTGAGGATGCCCTGGGTGCCTACGTCCAGTTATTTGGTCCGAGGCCTGCTTGTATCAAGGGGATTGTTGAAAATTTCTATTCCGGATCGTTGCACGACAAAATCAGGCCCTGTGTAATGATGTATTCACCAAACAATATGTCCGTCATGAATATAAAACTGACGGATTCAGGAACCGGGAAATCTGCTGTTAGCCCGGGTGATATTGATCGGATCAAGGCCGTTTGGACTAAAATAATGCCAGACCAGGAATTTGAGTACTCCTTCCTGAGTGACAGAATTGCCATGTATTACCAGGCAGAACACAAGGCCATGAACCTGTTCCTGCTGTTTGCTTCCATGACTATTATCCTGTGCGTTTTAGGTATATTGGGTTTGTCGCTAAGCATGAATGAACGGAGAATAAAGGAAATTGGCATCCGGAAGGTAAATGGCGCAACAGTTCAGGAAATCCTATTTCTGCTAAACAAAAATTTTGTCAAATGGGTAGCAATTGCCTTTGTACTGGCAACTCCGATCGCCTGGTACGCCATGTACAGGTGGCTCGAAAACTTTGCCTACAAAACAACCCTTAGCTGGTGGATTTTTCTCTTGTCGGGTATCCTGGCACTGGTAATCGCCCTGTTCACAGTTACCTGGCAAAGCTGGAAAGCCGCTGCGCAGAACCCGGTGGAGGCTCTGCGTTACGAATAGCGGGGAGCTTGGAGATCGGAGACGGGAGATCAGAGAACGGGGAACCAGAATGAAAATCTTGATGTAAAACGCATAAAATGATAAAGTTAGCTAACATCGACAAGTATTACGATTCTAAATTTCAACGTTCTTTCGTATTAAAAGGCATTAACCTTGAGGTGAAAGAGGGAGAATTCCTCAGCATTATGGGTCCCAGCGGGTCGGGAAAATCAACTCTGCTGAATATCATTGGTTTGCTGGATGAACCTTCTGCAGGGGAATATTCACTTTATGATAAATCAGTTCTTAACCTGAAGGAAAATGCTAAAGTGGATTACCACCGCAATTTTATGGGTTTCATCTTTCAGGCTTATCACCTTATCGAAGAAATGACTGTTTATGAAAATATTGAAACACCGCTGATCTATAAAGGAGTCAAGAACCGCGACCGCCAGGCGATGGTGGCCGATCTGCTCGACCGCTTCAACATGGTGGCCAAAAAAGATCTGTTCCCGACTCAGCTTTCAGGCGGACAGCAACAATTGGTTGGCATTGCACGCGCCATTATAGGTAAACCCAAATTGTTGCTGGCTGACGAACCTACCGGGAACCTGCACTCCGACCAGGGGGAGATGATCTTGGCCACCCTTCAGCAACTGAACAAGGAGGGGATGACCATTATCCAGGTTACTCATAATGAGAAGTTTGCAGGATACGGGAACAGGATCATCCGGTTGGAGGATGGGTATATCAGGGGTTATTTGAAAAAGTAAGCCGAAAGTCCGCATCCAGAAACCCGGTAGTAGCGTTGTGGTATGAATAAGAACAGAGCCTTTCCCGAAAAATACAAGGAGCAACCAGTAAATTTATAAACCATGATATATTATCAGATCCGATTAATATTCAGAAATTTCAGAAGAAACAGCAGTTCATTCTTCATTAACCTCATCGGATTAGCCACCGGTTTTGCTTGTGCACTACTTATTTTCCTGTGGGTATCGGATGAAATGAAAATTGATAAATTTCATAAAACCGACAAACAACTGTATCAGGTTCTGGAAAACGAGGCTATGGCTGAGGGCACCTTAACTCAGGATGGAACTCCGGATATGCTGGCCAGAACACTTGTCGCCGAGTTACCCGATATAAAATATTCAGTAGCCGTTTCTCCAGCACGTCTGTTCGGAAACTTCACGGTGTCGGCTGACGATAACAATTTGATAAAAGCTGGCGGGCAGTTTGCTGAACCTAATTTTTTTAGGATTTTCTCTTACAATCTCACTCAGGGTAATCCGGAGCAGGTACTTTCCGAAAATAACTCCGTGGTTATTTCCCGGAAATTAGCCTTATCGCTTTTTAAAACGACTGAAAATGTGATTGGGAAAACATTTCAATGGCAGATACTGAATTTAAAAAAACAAGCGGTAGTATCCGGAATTTTTGAAGGTACTCCAGCAAATTCAACGTCTCAGTTCGACTTCGTATTGTCAAACGATGCCTGGATCAATTTGTCGGAAGCAGTCGGTCGAAAAATTAATTGGGGAAACAACACCCCGCAAACTTTTTTGGTACTAAACGAAGGCGCCGATGTAAAAAAACTGAATAACAGGATTTCCGGATTTATCAAAACAAAAACGACCGGATCGAATGTCAGCCTGTTTGCAGTTCCCTATTCGCGACAGTATTTACATGGCAACTACACCAATGGAGTCCAATCCGGAGGGCGTATCGAATACGTCAGGTTGTTTTCGTTAATCGCCATTTTTATTTTGCTCATTGCCGGAATTAATTTCATCAACTTGGCAACAGCCAAAGCTTCCAAAAGATTCAGGGAAATTGGTATACGGAAAGTTGTTGGCAGCGGACGAAAGGCGCTGATTGCGCAATTTACCGGAGAAGCCGTCATTTTAACGTTGATGGCAATGGTTCTTTCCATGATCTTGGTTTGGCTCTTCATTCCCCAATTTAACCTGATAACAGGGAAACAACTTCAACTTATTTTCGATACCAATTTCGTCTTATCCATCTTTGGTATTTGTTTGATTACAGGAATTTTAACCGGACTTTATCCTGCACTTTATCTTTCCGGCTTTAGTCCATTATCTGTTCTGAAAGGCAAACCAAGTCGGTCTTCAGGAGAAATATGGGCGCGCAAAGGCCTTGTTGTCTTCCAGTTTGGAATATCAGTCGTTCTCATCGCTTCAATGATTGTGGTTTACCGGCAGGTTCAATTTATCCAAAACAAAAATTTGGGGTATCAAAAAGATCATGTTATTTATTTCACCAAAGAGGGAAATGTGGTTCAGAAACTTCCGGCTTTTATTGCCGAAGCCGAAAATATTCCCGGGGTAGTCAATGCGTCGGATATTTTTGGAAGCTTGGTGGGCAGTTCTTCCTATACATACGGTGTTAACTGGGAGGGGAAAGACCCGGCGGCCAACATGCGTTTTGAGGTCATGCAAGTCGACTTGAACCTGATTGAAACCTTGGGCATTGAAATGGCTCAAGGAAGAAGTTATTCCGGAAAATTTGGCGATGACAAAAGCAAGTTGATCTTAAATCAGGTTGCAATTGATATGATGGGGCTTAAAAATCCGATTGGACAAACAGTGAATTTCTGGGGCGAGCAAAAACAAATTGTTGGTGTGGTAAAAAACTTTCATTTCCAATCGCTTCACGAAAAGGTTAATCCATTGATCATTACTTATGATCCGGGAAAAACACTTGCCATGATGGTTAAATTAAGAGCCGGGCAGGAGAAACAAACCATCGCCGAACTTAAAAACCTATACGCACGATTCAACCCCGGATTTACCTTTGAATATCAGTTTCTGGATGTCGCTTACCAAAAATTGTATGAAGCCGAAGAACGTGTTTCTGCCTTATCAAAATACTTTGCCGGAATTGGCATTCTCATTTCCTGCCTGGGTCTATTCGGATTGGCTGCCTATTCTTCGGAACAACGGCTAAAAGAAATTGGCATCCGAAGAGTAAATGGTGCACAAATTGCAGAGGTCATGATCCTGCTAAACAAAGACTTTGTAAAATGGGTAGCCATCGCATTTGTAATAGCCACACCCATTTCTTGGTACGTAATGCACCGCTGGCTCGAAAGTTTTGCTTACAAAACCGAACTGAGTTGGTGGATATTTGCTATGGCCGGATTACTGGCAATGGTTATCGCCTTGCTGACGGTGAGCTGGCAAAGCTGGAAGGCAGCGACAAGAAACCCGGTGGAGGCATTGCGATATGAATAGTCGTCTGAATTTGGATTTGCAGGATTTGATAGGAATACAAATAAATTAATGGAATTTAAAGCAGAAAATTTTCAATACAAATAAGTGATGATACAAAACAATCTTAAGATATTCTGGCGTGGCATATTCAGGCAAAAAATCTATTCCCTGGTCAAGATCGGGGGTTTTTCCTTAGGCATTGCTGCATGTTTATTGATTGCCTTGTTCATCAGGGACGAGCTTGGCTATGACAGGCAATTCCCTGATGGGGAACGGATATTCAGGGTTGTGGAAGTGTATAACAACAATGGAAATATTGGTAAAAGTCCGGTCTTGCCTGCTCCGTTTGCTAACGCGTTGAAAGAAGATTTTCCTGAAGTGGAAAAAGCAGGACGTTTTCTGCGAAGCGAACTCTTCGGGGCTGGTGGTAATGAAATAAGGCGCGCCGATAAGGAACAGAACGCTTATGAGGAAGGATTTGTGTACGCTGACCAAGGCTTTTTGAATGTTTTTCAACCACCAATGGTTCGAGGCGCCCTAGCACATGCCCTGGATGAACCTGGTACGATCGTCCTGTCAAAACGTATGGCAGATAAATTCTTCCCGAACGAAGACCCCGTTGGCAAAACTCTTATCATGAACAACAAAGAGGCCAATCCTTTTCGGATAACCGGAGTGATGGATTTTTCGGCTAAATCGCACTTTCAGTCTGACTTTCTTATCTCACTGAAAGGAGTGGAGTTTTGGAACGGGGAGCAAAAAGAATGGAATTCATATAACTATCATACCTATGTTGTATTGCGTCCCGGAACAGATGTTATTCAGATGGAAGCAAAGCTATCATCAATTACAAAAAAATATCTTACTGCCGGGAATGCTGAGGCGGAAAAGAAAATCAGTTTTACGTTGCAACCAGTGAGCGATATCCATCTTAAATCTGATGGAATAAGAGATGGATTAACACATAGTGACATCCGGTTTGTATGGCTTTTTGGAATTATTGCAGGGTTTATCCTCATCATAGCCTGCATTAATTTTATCAACCTTTCCACAGCAAAATCAGCGAACAAGGCCAAAGAGGTCGGACTCCGAAAAGCAGTTGGCTCAAACCGGAGCAATCTTGTCGGGCAATTTCTTACAGAGTCATTGCTTTATAGCTTTCTTTCCTTCGTTCTGGGGATTTTATTGGCCGTTTTACTTTTGCCTTATTTTAATATGCTGTCTGCTAAATCTTTGGTTATCCCTTGGTCCGAATGGTGGCGAGTACTTCCTTTGCTTGTCTTTGCATCTGTAATTGTAGGGATTCTTGCCGGTCTTTATCCCGCGTTTTATCTTTCCTCGTTTAAGCCTGTTAGGAGAATGAGCCGGGAAAGTAAAAACTACAATATGCGGAGTGCATTGGTTGTTTTTCAATTCACCGTTTCAATCATTTTGATTACAGGAACTTTTATCATCTATCGCCAGGTGGATTACATTCTCAACAAAAATGTAGGGTTTGACAAGGAGCAGGTATTGCTTCTGCAAGGTGCCAATACATTGGGAAATCAGGTTACTACTTTCAAAAATGAACTCCTGAGGTTGCCGGAAGTGAAAAATGTTTCTATCAGCGATTATTTGCCAGTAACAGGAACCAAACGCAATGGAAATCTTTTTCGGAATGAAGCAATTACAGGTGATGGAGGCTTTTCTGCTGGCCAGTTTTGGAAGGTCGATCATGATTATATTAAAACAATGGGAATGAATATCGTTAAAGGAAGGGATTTCTCTGCCGATATGCCAACAGATTCAAAAGCTGCCATAATAAACCAAACGATGGAGAAAGAATTAGGCCTGACAGATCCCATTGGTAAAAGAATTACGAATGGTGGCGGTAATGTGATGTCAGTTGTAGGAGTCGTTGAAGATTTTCATTTTGAATCTTTCAAAGAAAATATAAGAGGGGTTTGTCTTGCCTTGGGAAATAGCCCAAACATTGTATCGGTAAAAATAAGCACATCAAATATGTCGGAAGTCTTAAAATCTATAACAGGGGTTTGGAACAAGTTCTCTGTTAACCAGCCAATCAGGTATTCCTTTTTGGACGAGAGCTTTGCCATGATGTATGCCGATGTGCAAGGGATGGGTCGCATTTTCAGCGCCTTTGCCTTTCTTGCTGTTATTGTTTCCTGTCTGGGATTATTTGCCCTTTCTTCCTTTATGATTGAGCAGCGAACCAAAGAAATAGGCATTCGAAAAGTGAACGGTGCCAGATCAATCGAAGTCACGGCGTCGCTCAACAATGATTTCTTGATCTGGGTTGCTATAGCGTTCGTAATTGCCACACCTATTGCTTGGTTTGCCATGCACAGATGGCTCGAAAATTTTGCCTACAGAACGGAACTTAACTGGTGGATTTTTGTTCTGGCCGGATTACTGGCAATGGTTATCGCCTTGCTGACGGTGAGCTGGCAAAGCTGGAAGGCAGCGACAAGAAACCCGGTGGAGGCCTTGAGGTATGAATAGTGTCTGAATCAGGATGCATTAATGCATTAATTAGGAATGTTTATATTAACACAAAATATCATGATATACAAATCAATCATCAACACCTTCCGCTATCTTAGGAGAAACGGAGCTTTTACGGCAATCAACATTACCGGTCTTGCCCTGGGTTTTGCCTGTTCCATCCTCATTATCATGCATGTGTTCAAGGAGAATTCCTACAACAAGAGCCTTCCCGACAACGAGAGGGTCTTTAACCTGGTGGAAAAAAGTCCGGAATCCCCCTTGGGAAATACCACGATCAGCTATGCCATTTCGCCAATACTGGCAGCTCATTTCCCTGAAATTGAATATTTTGCACGAACCGAAAATTTTAGTTCGTTTAGTAACTGTATTGTCTCTTACCAGGAAAGCAACAGCGGCAAGATTGTCAGTTTCAATGAAGCTGCTTTTTACCTGGCGGATAGTACCCTCTTTCATATCCTTCAATTCCAATTTATAGAAGGAGTCAGGGAGAATGCCCTGAAAGAGCCAAATTCAATTGTTCTCTCCAAAGAAACAGCACGAAAATATTTTGGCAATCAACCGGCATTGGGGAAAGCACTACAGTTAAACTCAGATCAAATGTTCAATGTGACAGGGGTAGTTGATATCCCCGTATATGTTACCTTCCATTTTTCGATGCTGGTTCCTATCACTTCATTGAGGTCGAAATCAAAGCTGGAAGGCTGGGATAGCAATGGGCAGCCTTTTTTTAAATTGCACAAAGCGGTCAATTACCAGGATTTCAATGCCAAAATCGCCAACTTCTACAGTGAGCTTAAACCTGAGAGTATCCGTAATCCGGAGCGATTGACCCTTTCCTTCCTTCCTGTCACAGAACGAAAACTCTATTACAACAAAAATCCCCTGTACATGCTGATATTTATTGGCCTGGTGATCCTGTCTGTCAGTATTTTGAATTATGTGAATATGTCGACTTCGCTGGTTCAGAAGCGAACCTCAGAGATTGCCCTGAAGAAAATTGCAGGTGCAGGTAACGGGTTTATTCGGTGGCATTTCCTGCAGGAGACGGCTTTGATCTGCTTTTTGGCAATTTTATTGGGTGTGTCACTCTCTTATTTGGGAGCTCCTTTGTTTAAGGACTTGACGGGGTCGGACATTTTACCCTATTTACAGGAGAATACTCGCCTATTCCTGACAGGCAGTGCAATTCTTTGGCTTATCGTCTCCTTGCTGGCCGGATTTTACCCTGCAATTGTATTATCCGGAACCACTCCTCTGGACCTTTTCAAAAAGGGTCAAAAAACAACCTCCGGCATCCACAGCAAAAATATCCTGATAACTTTTCAGTTTATCGTCTCTATAACTTTGGTTATCATAACCTTAATGATTAATCGGCAATATCTTTTCATGCGGCAAATGCCGCTGGGGTTCGATAATAAGATGGTGATGCAAATACCGTTTAACTCGAAGCTTAAAGCCAATTATACAGCACTTAAGGATGAATTAAAAGCCATACCTACTGTTAAGGACGTTTGTGCTGCTTCTGCCATGCCGGCAGGTATCCCAAACCACTCTGGCGTAACCTGGATTGACGATCAAAATGTGAAACATGACGAATCGTTTGGTTATGCCATTGTGTCTGATGATTATACCCAAACTTTTGGAATGAAAATGGCCCTTGGAAATGAATTTTCAACTGACCGCCAGGAGGAGCTGAAAGGTGTAATTGTCAATGAAACCGGAGCAAGAATGTTAGGTTACGGAAATCCGGTCGGTAAGCAGGTCCTCTTTTGGGGCAAACAGAGTACCATTATAGGGGTAGTGAAAGATTTCCAGAATAATTACCTGTTTAATATGGTTAAACCGATGATTATCTCTGCACATCCTAAAAATCAGGATTTTACAAAACATTTATTTGTAAGCATCCTACCGGGTGACGTCAGTCAGACCATTACTTTTGTTGAGAAGGTAATCAGGCGGATCTCACCTGGTTTTCCTTTCGAATATAGTTTTACGAATGCGGAGGTTGAACAATATATTGACGAGATCAAACAAATAAACAGTGCTTTTCAGTTTGCAAGCATTGTTTCTATCCTGCTTGCTATGATAGGGCTCGTTGCACTTACCTACCATGCTACGCAATCGAGAATAAAAGAGATTGGAATACGAAAAGTGAACGGTGCCAGAAGTTCAGAAGTAATATATATGTTGAATATCACCTTTCTGCGATGGATTGGGGTGGCATTTATGATCGCTTGTCCGATCGCATGGACCATCATTTTCAACTTACTGAAAGGATTTGGCAACAAAGCTACCATCGCATGGTGGATTTTTGCCTTGGCTGGATTGCTAACCCTGGGAATTGCTTTGTTGACAGTAAGTTGGCAAAGCTGGAAAGCGGCAACGAGGAATCCGGTAGAAGCGCTGAGGTACGAATAGTAAGTCTAATATCTGTGGCAGTGGATGATAGTGCATCTGTCAAATTTTGTGGACTGAATTGTTGACAGAGTAAAATAATCAATTTTAACTTATATTTAGAACCTGAATTCTTTAACCAGTTTTTAATGATTGCCGATTATTTCTCCTTTTCAAAGCGACATTTGCTTGTGACAGACCTTGTTGTTGCATTTGTTATTCTTCTGCTGTTTTCGATTTTCAGGTCACATGCAGACCTTGTGCTGGCTTATTCCTGGTTATTTATCCTTGGCTATATCCTTCTCACCAGGAGAATTATTGCAGTAACGCATCTGTTTCTGGCGACTGTTGTAGCAATTATTTGGGTCCATTATGCGAAGGATTATTACGGCTATATGTATGACTATCATAAGGTTCTTGGAATGAACCTACTACCGTTGATGGCCTGGGCGCTTTCCTTGTTTGGTCTGAGCGAAGTATTCAATTACCTCACCCTGTCGAAAAAAAGATACAGGTTTCTCCTCTTCATCCCGGTCTTTTGGATTTTCCTGATCACTTTTGAGACGATCGCTTACCACGTGCTCGAAATCCGAAATTCCACTACCGGAAGTTTCGTCGGACTTCCTTATTGCAATTGCATCCATGCCCCGACCTGGATGAAGGTGGTGTATTTCAGCATGGGACCGGTTTATTATGGCGCCACCCTTCGGGCAGACAATTTTATAGCCAAATTGAAAAGTTGATTTTTCACTTAAGTTCGACGATCATCGCTGAATGTGCCGGTATGGTAAGAGTTGGTCTTTTTCGTTAAAATACAGCTGCATAGATATTTTAACGTTAGAATTTTCCAGAAAAAATAAAGTTATACGTAAAAGTGCTCCCGACAAGTAAACGTTCTTACACGATAATTACCATTATAAGTGTCAACACATTTGTTGAACTCATACTCAGGCAAAAATGACATCAGTTGTGATAAAACAGTCTTCCCTTGGTTCATGGTCTTGCGGATTAATACCGCA
>DATCHD010000029.1:0-9076 GCA_036508555.1 Prolixibacteraceae bacterium | reverse complement strand
GAACTGTTACTGGCACTTGCTTCAGCCGGTAGGCAGCTTCCTCCAGTATATCGTTGGTTTTGGCAAAGCAAACACGGATCATCTGAAATTTGGTTTTCTCATGCTGGAAGGCAGAGAACGGAATCGTTGCGACCTGATACTCCTTTGCCAGTTTCATCACAAACTCCGTATCAGGTTCGTCAGATACCTTGCTGTAATCGAGCAATTGATAAATTGTTGATTTAGTAGGGATAAATTCAAATTTACTTCCAGCCATCAGTTCCAGGAAATAATCTCTTTTACTCTGGTAAAAAGCATTGATTTCCTTAAAATTCTGACCCTGCTTTAAAAATTCAGCCAATGCATACTGGGTGGGTGTATTAACACTTAATCCCTGATATTGCTGAGTTTTCCTGTATTCTGTCATCAATTTCTCGGGACCGGCGATGTACCCTATTCCCCAACCATTGATATTGAACAGCACGCCAAAAGAGGATACAACCAAACTCTTGGCAGCAAGCTCCGGCAAAGAAGCAACGCTGTTAAAATTGTGTCCATCGTACACAATGTTGCCAAAAATTTCATTGCTCAGAATGATCAGACGGGTTCCGTTGGTCATTCGCTTAAGCTGATCAAAATCCTCCGGACTGAAAATCTGACCCATCGGGTTCTGAGGATTGTTGATAACGATCATTTTGGTCTTCGTGGTAACGGTCTTTTTTACCTCATCCCAGTCTATCCGGTATTCCGGATGTTTCAGATTGATGTAAATCGGACGGCCCCCGGTCATCTCTATCAGTAGTGCATAAGATTCCTGTACAGGCTCAAAAAGAATTACTTCATCTCCTTCTTTAACGAAAGTGGTGATGGCAGTTGACATGGCCTGGGAAGGACCGGCAGTGATAGTCAGGTCAGTTTCGGCATGTAATTCAGTGTTGTTCTGTATGTTAAAAATGGAGGCAATTTGCTCCCGGAGTGTTCCAACTCCTTCGCTTGGAGAAAAATCGTTGTTACCTGCCCGCATGTACTTGTCGACAAGGTTGATTAAATTTTTCGGACATGGTAATCCAGACATAGGATCTACAAGATTTGTAGCCTTATATTCCTCTGCGATCTCCATCATTGTAACGAAGGCATTTTTCTTCGTTGTCGGAAGTTTTGTAACAGTCATACTGGATTTATATCTATTACAAAAGTACAGAAAAAAAGTGAAAGGTAATTGTCCGTTTACTAAATAGAACGGTACAATTTATTTTGGTAATCAGGAAAAAAGTTCATGCAATACCTCGAGGGATTTAACCTGTAAACGGATACCGAGATGCAGAGAAAAATAGTCTATAATCTTTTGCAGCAGGAGGTTTCGGGAGACTGAATTAAGGGAAATCTGCCCCATCTCATCGAACGAAATACTAGCAATTTTTGAGAAGTTCCGGCTTTCTTCGGATTCCAAATAGTGGGGATGAGGAGGTTTATGCTCTGAAAATGAGCCTGAAATCATGTCGAAAATTGTTCTGTCGACTGCATAATTGTTATTGGGAGCGAATCCCATGTAACGGGTGAGGTGGACGAGAAATACCAGGTGAAAATTGGCTATGCCTTCCTTTATAAGATCAAAAATCCGGAATGAATGACTGAGGAATTCAAAAAGCTCAGGTCTGGTTTCCTCTTCTTTTAATACCTTGTATAATACTTCTGCGAGGAATATCGCCTGCGAGGATTTGACCACATCAAAGGGTAAAGTTTGATAGGGATGCCGAATTTTAATTTCTCTGGCTCGCTGGAGTTCCCTTCCCTGACGGTGATCCACTTCTAACTCCAGTAAAAAAAGGGGTTGTAGAAGGTTGGCCTTGCCTGAGGATTTTTTTGAATGTATTCCTTGCAGGATAAAAGAAGTTCTGCCGAAAGCCTCAGTATAAACTGTCACGATTCTTCCGGTATCCCCATATTTGATTCCATGGAGAACAATCCCTTCTGTTTTGCAGAACATATTGATGAGAAAATTACTAAATATTTCGGCGGATTAAAAATCTCATTATCAGTCTGGTAGATTAGGATATTTTTCCAAAAGAAAACCGACCAGTTTTTGAACTGCCCGTCCGCGGTGGCTCATGCTGTTCTTCAGGGAAGCGTCCATCTCGGCGAAAGATTGCTGATAATTTTCCGGACGGAAGATCGGATCATAGCCAAAACCGGAAGAGCCACTTCTTTCATGAAGGATCTCACCGTCGACCCGTCCTTCAAATTTATATTCTTTGCCCTTTATTATCAGGGATATGACACATCTGAAACACGCTTTCCTTTCGGTAATGCCTGCCATTTTTTGAAGCACCTTATCGACATTGTCGTTGGAATTCCGTCCCTCCCCAGCGTAACGGGCGGAATGGACCCCCGGTTCATTGTTGAGCGCCGCAATTTCCAGACCAGTGTCGTCCGAAAAGCAATCGATTCGGTAATGATCCCAGATATAAAATGATTTCTGTGATGCGTTGGCCTCCAAGGTATTGCCTGTTTCCGGAATTTCATCAAAACAGGAAATATCGTTCAAACTGAGCAATTTGAATTCGCCTTTGAGGATCTCGCCTAATTCTCGCAACTTATGTTCATTGTTGGTGGCAAAAACCAGTTGATGCATAACCTGATTCATAAAATTGTTTTGGCGATCTGGCGGGTATTGTCCGTGATCCCGTAAGTATAGATATGCAGACAAGGTACCTTGTTGGCAATCAGGTCTTTGGCCTGATAAATAGCCCATTCTGTACCAACCTGCCTGGCTTCATCATTCGTTTTGCATTTTCGTACTTCCGCAGCAAACTCCTCCGGTATGTCGATACTGAAAATTTTTGGCAGCATGGTGATCTGGTTCATCAGGGCCAGCGGTTTGATTCCGGGGATGATTGGAACGGTGATACCGGCAGCCCGGCAACGATCCACAAAATCGTAATATTTTTTATTGTCGAAAAACATTTGTGTCACGATATAATCGGCGCCAGCCTCCACTTTTAATTTCAGGTATTGTAGGTCCGTTTCAGGATTCGAGGCTTCAGAATGCTTTTCCGGATATCCGGCGACACCTATGCAAAAATCCATCGGAGTCTTGTTTTTCAGATCAGGATCGAGATATTTCCCACTGCGAAGATGAACTATTTGTTCCACCAGCTGGTTGGCATGGGCATGGCCATTTTTTTCCGGTTGGAAGTAACTCTCTGATTTTAAACCATCACCCCGAAGAGCAAGGATATTTTTGATTCCAAGAAAGTTGAGGTCTATTAGCATATTCTCTGTCTCTTCTTTCGTGAAACCACCGCATACCACATGAGGAACTACCGGGATACCATATTTATGCTGAATAGCGGCAGCGATCGCCACCGTACCCGGACGCTTCCGTACAATTTTCTTTTCCAGCAATCCGTTTTCCAGTTGCCTGTATTCAAGCTCATCGCGGTGCGTAGTCAGGTTGATGTACTTGGGATTGAACTCGATCAGCTCATCGATGGTCTCATATAATTTATCCGCATTTTGCCCTTTCAAGGGTGGCAAAAGTTCAAAGGAGAAGAGCGTTTTCCGGGAAGGTTTTATCAGGTCTATAATTTTCATTTGTAATTATTGAAAAAAAAGTTACGCTAATTGATTTGACAAATATAATTGTTTAGACTCTATCTAAAGCTATTTTAGATTTTGGATTTTCGAAAATCGAAAATCGAAAATCGAAAATTAGTGGTCGAAAATCGAAAAAGTTGGTTAACTTTATTAATTCTAAAAACGATCCAATGTCAAAAGTAAAAAAGCTGGAGAAGGCCCTGAATTTCAATATTGCTGGCTTAAAAACCTCCATTATGGCTCTCTTTTATGAGGAGCCGACCTATGTTTATAATTACAAGCAGCTCTCCTCGAAATTGGGGGCAAAAAATACGTCAGCCCAATTGTTGGTCAATGTTGCTTTACAGGAATTGCGTGAAAATGAAGCGCTTGAAGAAGTAACAAAAGGGCGATTCCGTTTGAAAGCAAAGAGTGGCGGCACTTTTGTCGGAACAATGGAAGTTAACTTTAAGGGATTTGGACAGGTATTCTGTGAGGAGATGAACGCTACTGTCATGATCCAGTCTACCAATATGAACCATGCTCTCGACGGCGACAAGGTCAAGATCAGACTGTTTGCCAGAAGGAAGAAAAACGATCCTGACGGTGAAGTTGTCGAGGTTATAGAACGGGCGCAGAGGACAGTGGTCGGAACAGTACAAATTTCAAAGTTTTCGGCATTTCTTGTCCCGAGCAAGAGAATGCCCTTCGATCTTTTCATCCCAATGGATAAATTGAAAGGGGCAAAAAACGGACAAAAAGCCATTGCCAGAATTTTAGACTGGCCGGAAAAGGCACGCAATCCGTTTGCCGAAATTGTTGATGTACTTGGAGATGCCGGTTCCAATAATACCGAAATGCATGCCATCCTGGCCGAATTTGGATTACCCTACAAATACCCCGAAAAGGTCGATGAAGCAGCTAACCGGATTCCCCTCGAAATTCCGAAGGAAGAGATTGCCAACAGGAGAGACTTTAGAAAAGTGCCCACTTTCACCATCGACCCTGCCGATGCGAAAGACTTTGACGATGCCCTTTCCATTCAGAAACTGGAGAATGGTTTTTGGGAGGTTGGCGTGCATATTGCCGATGTGACCTATTATGTTCGTTCTAATTCCATTATTGAAGAGGAGGCCTATAATAGGGCTACTTCGGTTTACCTGGTCGACCGGGTAGTACCGATGTTGCCGGAAAGACTCTCAAACGGCGTCTGCTCCCTGCGGCCGAAAGAAGAGAAATTGTGTTATTCGGCTGTATTTCAGCTGGATGAAAATGCAAAGGTTCATAAAGAATGGTTCGGCAGAACGATAATTTACTCGGACCGAAGATTCACCTATGAAGAGGCTCAGGCTGTGATCGAAACGAAAGAGGGGGATATGAAGGAAGAAATTCTTACCCTGGATACACTTGCAAAAAAGTTAAGAGTCAAACGCTTCGAGGGCGGATCGGTTGATTTTGACCGTGTTGAGGTGAAAATTGAAGTTGACCCTGCCGGGAAACCTATCAATGTATATTTCAAGGAGTCCAAAGATTCCAATAAGCTTATTGAGGAATTCATGTTGCTGGCCAACAAAATGGTAGCTGAACTAATCGGAAAACCTGGTCCACGGAAGAAGGAGAAGACTTTTGTCTACCGGATTCATGATAAACCCGATCCGGAGAAGCTGGAAAAATTCAATCATTTTATCAAGCGTTTCGGCTATGGCATCATGACCAATTCTCCGGCGGCAGTTTCATCCTCCATGAATCAGCTGATAAGCAATGTGTCAGGTAAGAAAGAGCAAAATGTGATTGAAACCCTTGCCATAAGGACGATGGCTAAGGCGGAATATTCGACACGCAATATTGGCCACTACGGATTGGGTTTTGAATATTACACCCATTTTACTTCTCCTATACGCAGATATCCGGATATGATGGTACATCGATTGCTTGACCGTTATCTCCAGGAAGGGACTTCGGTTGCTGCCAATAAGTACGAGGAGATGTGCAAGCACTCATCCGATATGGAAAACCGGGCAGCGAATGCCGAACGGGCTTCTATCAAGTACAAGCAGGTAGAATTCATGTCAGATAAGATTGGACAACAATATAAGGGCATCATTTCCGGCGTGACGGAATGGGGTATTTATGTTGAGATAGAAGAAAATAAATGCGAGGGAATGGTGCCGCTTCATGAGCTTACGGACGATTTTTACCAGTTCGATGAGCGAAACTATTGCATCACGGGACGAAGAACTCACCGTCGGTATCAGTTGGGTGATGAGGTCGAAATTGAAATACTCAGAGCCAATCTTGAAAAGAAGCAGCTTGACTTCAAAATTGTTGTTTATTCAACAAAATAATTATATTTGGCCAATAATGATGAACGAAATCCAATGAGCAACGAAAACTTAGGCACGAAAAAAGATGCGGTTAGGGAGAACATTTTAACCATCGCGCAGGAAATTTTTAGCAAATTTGGTTACAAAAAGACGACGCTGGATGACATCGCCAACGCGGTCAGAAAGGGTAAAAGTTCTCTGTATTACTACTTTAGCAGCAAAGAAGATCTTTTTCAGGAGGTCATTCAGAAGGAAGCAGATATTTTACGGGTTGAGCTTGCCAAAGTACTGCAAAAGGAAATGGATCCGGCAGACAAACTCCGGGACTATGTGATGACAAAAATCACAACTTACCGTCAATTAGCGAATTTTTATAACGCGATCGAAAATGATACTGCAGCTGTAGAGTTTATCGATAAAATCAAGTCTCAATACGATCAGGAGGAAATCCGCATGATGAAGAGGATACTCCTTGAAGGCGCCAGACAACATAAGTTCGTGATCAAGGATTTTACGCTGGTTGCCATTGGTATCACGACAGCTATCCGCGGCCTTGAGATGCCGTTATCGGCAGGTCCTTACCGTTCAAATGATCTTGGAAAGAGCGTAGATGCCATCGTAAAGATTATCTGTTACGGAATTATGAGGAGGGATTAGCCTACTTAAAATGAACTGATCCGCCGCTTGAACTGTCCGTATCGCGAGAGGTTGGATTTCCGGAAACATTAATCTGAGCTCCACTGCTGCAGTGGGCCTTGATGGCTTTTGTGACATTTACTTTTAGATTGGCACCGCTTGAGGCGGAGGCTTCTCCCATTTCTGCTACCAACTCTGAAGCATTTATTTCTGATCCACTGGAACTATCCGCATTTACAGACTGTGCTGTTCCGGAAACCCTAAGGCTGCTTCCGCTGCTTGATTCAGCTTTCAATTGGTTACAGCTTATTTCCATGTTCACTCCAGAGCCACTGGAGGCATGAATGGTTAAATTTTCGGCATTAATCTTGCCGGCCGATTTTGTCTCGGAGCCTGAACTGCACTCCAAAGATTTTAGTGTCTTTAAGGTTACGTAAACCTTCATTTTTTTGGCATGGAGAACGCCCTCTTCCATGAATATTTTCAATTTGCCGCCGGATACTTCTGTTTTGAGGATTTTCATGATGTTCTCATCGGCTTCTACAACGACTTTTTCGAAAGAATCCTGGTTGATTAAAAGTTCGATACCACTGCCGACAGAAACGGACTCAAAATTGGAAACGTTTCTTTCTTCTTTTACGACTTTTCCGTTTCCGTGGATATGGGGAATGCAGGAACCGGCAGATAATGTGAATGTTACTAATAAGGCTAACATCAGAATGTAGCTGGTTTTTTTATTCATGACGAAGAATTTTAAGGTAAAACATTTAATTCATTAACAATAAGACGCATCATTATGCTAATCGTTACAATGGAGACAAAAAAAATACCCCGACGCGTTGCATCAGGGTATTATATATGAGATTGAATCCTTGAACTATTGTTTCAGGGGTTCGTTTTTCTTTTCATCAGCAGGTGGAGCCGGGGTACCGCCTGGCTCTTCCTCTTTCATTGCTTTCTTGAATTCCTTCATTCCTTTACCCAATCCACCCATTAATTCAGGAATTTTTTGGCCTCCAAATAGAAGGAGGAGGGCAGCAATGATTAAAACCACATGCGCACCACTTAATACACCCAATATAAATAAGTTCATAGTGTCCTGTTTTTATCGTTCGGTGGCAAATATAGCAATCTTTTTATTCAATTATTCCCGGTTTACTTAAATAATTTTAGAATATCGTTTCCGTTAGCAAATAGCAAAAGTGCAAAAAGCAGTACCATGCCAGCGATCTGTGCATTTTCCAGGAATTTGTCACTGGGTTTCCTACCGGTGACTATTTCATAGAGTAGGAATAATACATGTCCGCCATCGAGTGCAGGAATCGGAAGGATGTTCATGACCGCAAGAATGATGGAAAGGAATGCAGTGAGGTTCCAGAATGACTCCCAGTCCCATATTCCGGGAAAGATATTCCCGATGGCGATAAATCCGCCCAATGATTCGTAGGCCTTGGTTTGCGGAGAAAAGAGGAGTCTGAACTGTTTGAGGTAATCACCCACAGCCCGGTAACCCTTTGAAATTCCTGCCGGGATTGATTCCAGGAAAGTGTATTCAATGGTTTTGTATTCAAAAATGGCTGCCAAATCATAGTCTGGCGCGATTCCAAGTGTTCCGGTTTTTCCTAAGGTCACCTTGCGGAAAGAGACAACACCATTGCGTCTTACCTCCAGGTTGATCTCCTTATCTTTGGAAGAGATTAATTTTTCTACAAATTCATCGTAGTACCGGAATTTCAAACTGTCAACAGAAAGAATTTCATCACCAAGTTCGAATCCGGCATCCCTGGCAACTGATTGTTTGCCAAAGGCGATTATCTTGCATGAAAAAGGTACACGAACGGAGAGAATATTCTTGTCTGTCAGCAATTTCGGAATAATCTCCTTCTTGATTTCGAGTGTAATCCGTTGTGAATCCCGCTGAACTTCAATCGTCTTTGCGTCATCAAGAACGATGGTCGGAACAATCTTTGAGAAACTTTCGATTTTCTTACCATCGACAGAGATGATTTTGTCGCCATTCTTCAGGCCAATTTCACGTCCGGTTTCAGATACGACGATTCCATATTTTACATTGGTGTTCGGAAGGTACTGTTCGCCCCAGGTAAACAGGATCATTGAATAGAGCAAAAGCGCAAAAATCAGGTTGAAAAGCACTCCACCGATCATGATAAGGAGTCTTTCCCATGTGGATTTGGATCTGAATTCCCACGGCTGAGGTGGAAGTTTCATCTGTTCCTTGTCCATGGATTCGTCAATCATTCCGGAGATTTTCACATAACCACCCAACGGCAGCCATCCGATACCATATTCTGTCTCACCTTTTTTGACCTTGAATAGGGAAAACCAAGGGTCGAAAAAAAGATAGAATTTCTCAACTCTGCAATTGAAGATTTTTGCGAAAATGAAATGCCCGAATTCATGAAGAATTACCAGGATGGAAATACTCAGGACAAACTGAGCGGCTTTGATCAATATTATCATATTCAGAATCTCAATTAATATTTAGTCCGGCTCCGGACAATCACTTCTGCCAGCATGCGGGCAGTCTTATCAGAATCAAT
>DATCHD010000028.1:0-89714 GCA_036508555.1 Prolixibacteraceae bacterium | reverse complement strand
CTGAAAATATTAATTGCTGAAGACGATGAATCATCTGATAAATTCATTTCAATTGTAGTCCGGAAATTTGGAAAAGAAATTATCAATGTAGCAACCGGAACAAAAGCCGTTGAAGTGTGTCGTAATAATCCTGACATCGATTTGGTTTTGATGGATATACAAATGCCTGATATGGACGGAGATGAAGCTACCCGGCAAATACGGCAATTCAACAAAGACGTGGTTATCATTGCACAAACAGCTTATGCACTTATTGGTGACAGAGAAAAGGCAATAGCGGCAGGGTGCAATGATTATATTTCGAAACCGATTAAGAAAGATGAATTACTGGAGGTAATGCAGAGGTATTTTACTCAACATACGTAAATGATGTAAATTTACCGCAAATTGTTTTGACTTTGAGCGATAACAGAATACAAAGATGGTTGCCGACGACCATTAAAGAGGTTCATGCACTGGGGTGGGACGAGTTAGATGTTGTTCTATTCTCCGGTGACGCGTATGTCGATCATCCCTCGTTCGGAGCAGCGGTGATAGGCCGGCTGCTGGAACGTGAGGGCCTGAAGGTAGCCATCGTCCCCCAACCCAACTGGCAGGATGATCTGCGCGATTTCAAAAAAATGGGAAGACCGCGCCTGTTTTTTGCGGTCACGGCCGGATGCATGGACTCGATGGTTAACCACTATACCGCCAACAAGCGGAAACGCTCCAATGATGCCTATACGCCGGGCGATCGTGCAGGAGCCCGACCGGATTATGCTACGATTGTCTATTCCAATATCATCAAAAAGCTATACCCTGATGTGCCTTTGATTATCGGTGGTATTGAAGCCTCTTTGCGCCGCGTCACTCACTATGATTATTGGTCTGACCAGCTTAGGCCCGGCATCTTGATTGATAGTCAGGCTGATATGCTTTTTTACGGAATGGGTGAGAAATCACTGATCGCGCTGGTTCAGAGGCTCCGGGAAGGGAAACCGATTCATCAATTGACGAATATTCCACAAACTGCTTTCCTGGTAGGTAAAAATCAGGAAATGAATGATGAAGTAGCCTGGAAAGATTTCAAACTATTTTCCCATGAGGAATGCAAGGCGGAAAAAATTAATTATGCCAAGAATTTCAGAGTCATCGAAGAGGAATCCAACCGGATGGAACCGGATACCCGATTAATTCAGACCGCTGGCGACAAGAAGATCGTGATCAATCCTGCATGGCCACCCCTGACGACCGAAGAGGCCGATTATTTCAGCGATCTGTCCTATACCCGGCTTCCCCATCCAAAATACACCGGAAAAGGGGCCATCCCGGCCTATGAAATGATCAGGCATTCGATTAATATCCACAGGGGATGCTTCGGAGGATGCGGATTCTGTACCATCTCGGCTCACCAGGGGAAATTTATCGCGTCACGATCAGAGTCATCGGTGATGAAAGAGGTAGATTCGGTGGTAAATATGCCTGATTTTAAAGGATACATTTCTGACCTCGGCGGACCCTCCGCCAATATGTACAAGATGGCCGGAAAAGATCTGGACATTTGCCGTCTTTGCAAGCGACCCTCTTGTATTTACCCTTCTGTTTGCAAGAATCTCAATACCGATCACCGTCCTATAAGCGACCTGTACAACAAGGTGGCAGCTTTCAAAGGGGTAAAGAAAGCCTTTATCGGAAGCGGCATACGTTACGACCTGATCTTTCACCGGGTTGGAGAGGAGGAGATCAACAGGGGAAATCTGAACTATCTGGATCAGGTGATTGAGAAACATGTCTCGGGCCGGTTGAAAGTGGCCCCGGAACATACTGCAGAACAGGTACTTTCTGTCATGAGGAAACCTTCCTTTTCGCAATTCGAAATGCTCAAGAAATTCTTTGATAAGACGAACGAGAAATATGGCATAAAGCAGCAACTAATTCCCTATTTCATCTCCAGTCATCCGGGAAGCGATGTCGCAGCAATGGCCGAACTGGCAGCCAAAACAAAAGAACTCAATTTCAAGCTGGAGCAAGTACAGGACTTCACTCCCACCCCGATGACCCTCGCAACAGTCATCTATTATTCTGGTTATCACCCTTATACACTCGAAAAAATCTATACTGCTAAGAGTCAGGAACAAAAACAGGCCCAACGAAAATTCTTTTTCTGGTACAAGAATGAGTACCGAAAAGAGCTGATCGCTGAGCTTCGGAAAATAGGCCGGCCGGATCTTGAGAAAATTTTGTTCGGTAGGTAGAACCCCCAATTATCATTCTCGTGGGCCTATAAGGATTGCTCAGGGTCGTTTGATTTGCTATCTTTGAAACTGATTTTTTAATAATTCCAAAACGCTGAACATGGACATTTTATTGCTTGGATTTATTTTTGGAGCATTGCTTCAAAGCGCTAAACTGAATCGCTTTGACACCATTAGTGGCATGGCGACCCTCGAAAATCTTAAAGTGGCCAAAGCCATTGCGCTGGCCATCGGAGCAGGAGTGATCCTGCTGAACATCGAAATCGGGATGGGACTTGCTGCCTATCATATCAAGCCTCTTCTTTTGGGCGGAATTGTTTTAGGAGGATTGATTTTCGGAATGGGAATGGCCATTCTGGGTTATTGCCCTGGAACGGTGATGGTTTCCGCCGGAGAAGGATCCCTTGATGCCATTGTAGGCATCCTCGGCGGACTGGCAGGCGGACTCGTCTATACACTTGTATTGCCCGCCATCAGTAGTTTCCTGGGACCTAATGTCGGTACCTTTTCATTGTACACGGCATTGGGAAGTTCACCGCTGCTCTTTTATTCCATTATGATCATCTGCGGTCTGGTTTTTGCCTCCATGGCTTTTCTTTTACAACGGATGGATAAGAGTCCGGACAGAACCTGGATCTTTGCAGGGTTCGGCATTGCCGTTCTCAATACCTTTGTGTTTCATTATGCTGATCGCCCGATTGGCGCATCCACTTTCTTTCCGTATGTTTCTGACAATATTTTGGGAGTCGTCAACAATGACTATTTCAAACAAATTGTTAAACCCGGCAGCTGGGAGGTACTCTTTCTGGCCGGCGGACTTCTTTCAGGATTTGTTTTATCACTGATTCGCAAGGATTTTAAAATCAGGATGATTCATGCGAACTGGGAAAAATATAAAGGCAGCAATTTTGGAAAAAGGGCCTTCTGGGCTTTCTTCGGTGGATTCATCCTTATTTTTGGCGCCCGTATGGCAGGAGGATGTACTTCCGGACATGTCATATCTGGCGGTATGCAATTGGCAGCCAGTAGCTTGCTGTTTGCTGTTTTTGTCTTCGCCGGATTGTTGCTGACCGGCAGATTTTTCTACCTTAAAAAATGACTTCAGCGTTAATTCATAATTTGTAATCTATATGGTAAACGGCAATTTTTTGGCTTTCGATTTGGGCGCTTCATCAGGAAGGGCAATGTTGGGTACCATCACTAATCAACGACTCCAACTCAAGGAGGTCCACCGCTTCGAAAATCGTATGGTCGAAATCGATAACCACTTCTACTGGAACATATTCTCAATTTTTGACGAACTCAAAACCGGACTAAAAAAATGCATCCGTGATTTTGGCGTGCAACCGGATTCAGTCGCCATCGATACCTGGGGGGTCGATTTCGCTTTTGTCGACAAAGACGGAATGATTGCCTCGCTTCCTTTCGCCTACCGCGATCGCCGCACCGACAATGCTATGGAGGATTTTTACAAGATCATTCCTAAAGAAGAGCTTTACCTGATGACTGGTATCCAGCTGATGCAGTTCAACTCCTTGTTTCAACTTTTCGTTAACCATCAGTCGAAGGCTTCCCAGTACCTAATTGGCAAAGACTTGCTTTTCATGCCGGATGCTCTTTCTTATCTCTTTTGCGGCGTGAAGAAAAACGAATTTTCAATTGCTTCCACTTCCCAACTTCTAAAACCCGGGCTTCTGGCTTATGAAGAGCGACTCTTCAAAGCCATGGGTGTCGATCCGTCTATCATGCAGGAAATTGTTCTGCCCGGCACGCTCCTGGGTACCATCAAACCTGAGGTACAGAAAGAGACCGGAAGCAAGGCGATTCCTGTGATTGCTGTGGCTTCTCATGACACGGCTTCAGCCATCGTATCTGTTCCCGCAACAGGAAAAGATTGGGCCTATATCAGCTCCGGAACCTGGTCCCTGATGGGGATTGAATCAGACAAACCGCTTATATCCAAAGAGATACTAGAACTCAACTTTACTAATGAAGGAGGTGTCGAAGGAACCACCCGTTTCCTGAAAAATATCATGGGGATGTGGCTTCTGCAGGAGTGCAGGAGAATCTGGTCACGTGAGGTGAATTACTCCTGGAACGAAATGGTTGATTTAAGTACACTGGCACAACCCTTTAAATGCCTGATAGATCCTGATGATACCAGTTTTCTGAATCCGGCCGATATGCCCGCCGCAATAGCGGATTATTGTATCAAAACCGGACAGACTCCACCTGCCACGCACGGAGAATTCATCCGTTGCATATTTGAGAGCCTGGCCATGAAATACAGACTGACGCTGGATTCCATCCGTTCTGTTGTTTCCCATTCAATCGGGAAAGTTCATATTATCGGCGGGGGAGCCAACAACGAATTGCTATGCCAGTACAGTGCCAATGCGCTTGGAATACCTGTCGTTGCAGGTCCTACAGAGGCAACAGCCATTGGAAACATCATGATACAAGCAAAAGCCATGCAACGTGTTGCCTCCATTCAGGAGATCAGAACGATGGTGAAAAATTCATTTGAAACAAAAAACTTTTTGCCACATAAGCCGGAAGTCTGGGCAGCTCAGATGGATAGATTCAGAAATATACTAAAATTGGGAGGACAATAATCAAGTTCGGCTGATTCAGATTTTGGCAGTTCAAATAATTATCTATTTTTGGGCATCCCCATTGTGGGAAAGCATTCATTCACATAAATTATACTTGTATGAAAAAAATAATTTTCTCTCTTTTTGCCTTGTTGTTTCTTACCAGCCTGGTATCCGCTCAAGTGGAAAAACATGCCGTTGGTTTACGTTTTGGTGCCGGTTACGGGATGGGAACCGAAATCACCTATCAACATGGTTTAAGTGACGTCAATCGTCTCGAATTAGACCTTGAGTTCAATGGAAACCATGAATGGGTTGACAACACTCAGAATAATTACAGCAGTTGGTCTGTAATTGGCCTCTATCACTGGGTCTGGGATTTAAAAGATGGATTCAAATGGTACGCTGGTCCAGGAGGAAAATTGGGGACATGGAACTCGATGATTTACAACTCCAGGTACAACAACGGTGTCCTTCTCGCAGCTGCCGGAGATGTTGGAATTGAGTATAGTTTCCCTGCCAAAATTCAATTGGCGCTAAATGCACGGCCCGAAATCGGACTGTTTAATTACGGCAGCGGACTCAACATTGGTCTGGCGGTTCGTTATCAATTCTGACAATTCAAGGATTTCTGATGGTCTCGATATTGCTTGTGCTTTCTGCCGGAATACTTACAGGATTGGTGATTATCCGAAAGCCAAACCTGCATAAAGTCAACAACGAACTGATGAATTGGGCCATTTATCTGCTGCTTTTTATGCTGGGTATTTCTGTTGGGACCAATAAAGAAGTGATCGATAATCTTGGCAAAATTGGCTATGAGGCAGTTGCCATCGCCTTTGCCTCCATCACTGGAAGTGTGCTGTTAGCTGCGCTCCTGTTCAAGGTCTTATTCAAGCAAAAATGAAGAGCAGCCTGATAATCTTCACGTTCTTTGTCGCAGGAGTTCTTGCTGGAATCTCCGGAAAGCTGCCGGAAGGATTCGATTGGGATCAGATTGGTAGTTTTGCCTTATACTTGCTGATGTTTTTGGCTGGTGTCAGCATAGGCAGTGACCAAAAATCCTGGAAAGTTCTGACATCACATAACTATAAAATTTTGTGGGTACCTGTTGTCATCATTACCGGTACAATTTTGGGTTCTGCGTTGGCAGCCCTGATCCTGCCTTCACTGACGCTGAGGGAATCACTGGCAGTAGGGGCTGGTTTTGGTTATTACAGCCTCTCCAGCATCGTCATTACCCAACTTCACAGTCACAGTCTGGGCGTGGTAGCCCTGTTATCCAACATTTTCAGGGAAGTCGCAACGCTACTTTCGACTCCTTTCCTGGTAAGGTATTTTGGAAAATTGGCCGGAATAGCTTCTGGTGGCGCTACCGCGATGGATACCACCCTGCCGGTTATCAGCAAATACTCAGGAAAAGAATATGCGATTATCTCCGTATTCAGCGGAATTGTGCTGACTATTCTGGTACCTTTTCTGGTGACATTTATACTAACTATTGGTAAGTAGCGGGACACTATTCCTCGAAGAAAGCCTCGCCTCCGGGATATTCAAAATCCGATTTTGCTTTTTCGATTGGGAAAAGGAAGAATTTGCATTTTGCTATCGCACAGACCGTTCCATCATTCGAAAACAGTTTTCCATCCACAAAAGCCATCCGGCTATTTTGCTCTGTCAGCCGACCTCTTAAGGTAATATCACCGTCACTGATCAAAACGGGCTTCCTGTAGCTAATCTCCATAGAAGTTGTAACCCCGGAAGTCTTGCAGAGCGATTGTACGACCCAGCTGCACACTTCATCGAGCAATGCCGCCTGAATGCCGCCATGAAGGACGTTCCGGTAACCTTCTGCCCATCGCTGCGGGTTCCAAACGGCCACGACTTCGTCTCCATGCAACTCGAACTTCAATTGTAAACCCTTATCGTTGTTGGGCGAACAGCCAAAGCAGTTATAATCTTTCCGCTCCGATTTCAGGTACGGATTGAGAATTTTCCTGATCATAGATTTTAGGATGATAGTTCAACTTTTATTATTTCGTTTTTCTGAAGGTACCAGATATTGCCTTCGCAGTTCTCAAAACCCATACTTCGGAGATCTGTCAGGTAGCCTTTCATTTGTCTGATGTCCTTGTCTGATATTTCTCCCGTTTTGTAGTCGACAACAACCGCATCGTTCTCCTTCAACATAACCCGGTCTGGCCGGTGTTTCGATTCTCCGGCGCGCAATATATCCCTTTCATTCAATACTTTCCATTGATCGCCAAACCAATCCGAAAAAGGCTGCTCCTGTAGTATGGTGTCTATTTTTGAAAATAACTCCTCCCCCTCCTGCAGATTGATGAGCCCGTCTGTTATCATTTGATTCACAGCAGGTCTGACATCCTTCCTGAGTCTGATATTTTCAAAAACCTGATGCATCACGGTTCCTTTGTTGATTCGCTCCGTTCGTCTGTCGCCTGTTAGCAGAAAATAATCCTTGCTGTGCAAACGAATCTCCATCCGATTTGTATTTGAATTCAGAATCAGTGGATCATTTTTCCGGACCTCTTCAAGGAACTCCTCCCGTTGGTGTATTGCAACCATTTCGCCAGACTCGAAAATTTTGTCAGAAGCATTCCAGCACCTGCTGAAATCCAGGTACTTCTCCTGATCGATGCTGTCTGGCATAAAGGGTTGTTCCAAAATGTTCTGAATCAAATCTGCTACGCTGTTAAGTTGCTTAATGGCTTCCTTATAAGGCATTATGATGAACAAATGGTTAACGGCCCTGGTCATGGCGACGTACAATAGGTTAAGATTATCCATGATGCTGAAGAGCATTTCCTGGTAATAATCATGCGAGAAAACCGAATCTTTAAGGCTTTTGTCGCATTTCAGCAGCACCATTTTCAGCCTATTGAAAGGTTCGCTTTCCGGTATCGACCAGATAAAAGGTATCTTGTTCGGGTGAATGGCAATTTCCCAATTACAAAAAGGGATAAATACCGTATGATATTCCAGTCCTTTGGATTGATGAATCGTAGAAATTCTGATAAAATTCCTGATCACCGGTAAGTTGAGTGTCTTATTTGAGCCGCTTGTCTCCCACCATTCGAGAAAACCGCTGATTCCACCGCTCTCTTCCCTTCCATATTCCAGCACCAAATCCAGAAATGATTGAAGGTAAACTTTCTCTCCGGTAATCTTTCCAAGGTGAAAATGATCTGCAATAGTCACGGCGAGCTCAAAGAGCGGTAAGGCAAGCAGTCCGGTAAGAAATTCTGACTGGGTTTCATTCTCCAAAAAGGATTCAAATAGCGGTGGCAATGGAGTTTCTGAATCGAAAAGCTGATGAAGTTCCAGTCCAGGATCGGGCTCAGCAGTGTCCATCAAAGGGAATAAGACCCGATAATATCCATATAATATTTCAGCACGGACCAATTGGAGATCCTTCCTGGTAAAGAATTTAAAGAAATTGACGACGAACCGGACCACAGGCGACTGACCAATCTTCAAGGTATCGCTGGTAATAACATCGTAACGGCAGCCGGGCTGAGGATCATTTTTCTTTCTTTCCCACAGGGCTTTGGCGATTAATTCCGCTTCTGAATTCTCGCGGACCAATATCGTAATCTCTTCAGCAAGTACACCCGATTTCTGAACGCTCTCCAACTGTTCGATCAACAGAACCAGCGCCTTATCCCGGAATTCACTCTTCTTAACTGTGCCCTCCGTTTCGATGAATGATATTTTCACATAGCCATCCAGACCGTCTGCTTGCGAACAAATTTGGTGATGATCTTTATAAGCTGCAGCAATCACCCCATTCAGATCAGAAAATTGCGCATCAGCCATCTCTCCGTCAAACCAGTCATTGAGGTACCCCGATGCCCTCCAGAAAAGGGTATTGTTAAAATCAACAATATTCTTCTTGCTTCTCCAGTTGGTTAATAGTTCTTCAGTTCTGATGATCTGGTGACTCAGATCGGTAGCAAGTTGATTGGCTAGCAGATTCCAGTCACCGTTTCTCCAGCGGTAGATGGATTGCTTGACATCCCCGACAACCAGCGATGAGTTCCCGGATGCCAGTGCATTCTCGACCAAAGGTTTAAAATTAGACCATTGTTGTCTGGAAGTATCCTGAAACTCATCCAGCATAAAATGTCTGTATATCAAACCTACCTTTTCGTAGATAAAAGGAGTATCGCTGCCTTCGATGATCCTTCCGATCATCCGGCCTGAATCACTGAGCAGTACGGTATTATTTTCGCTTAATACCTCCTTGACTTTCAATGCAATATTCCCCAGTAGACCAAAAGGATAGATGTTTTTCAGGATCGCCTGCGCACTGTTTATATTGGGAATTTCCTCTGCTAATGCCTGAAGGGAATCATTTAGAACGCGGTTTAATCCATTGTGATATAATTTCTCTATCTTTTCTCTAAGATGCGGTGGATCCGTCTTTTTATACCAATTTTCTGGCTGATTACATGCGTTGAGCACCGTTTGGGAGGGAGTCTCAAATTTGCCGCCGGCCAGTTTATTGAAGAGGTTGGCAAAAGAATTTTTTCCACCTTTCATTTGATCGTAAGTCAACCCGGAAGCGGAGATCAGGCTGAGTCCTTCCTCTCCGAGGCTCTTCAGACGAGTCCCTGCATCGGAAACGATCGTTTTCATCGTGGTAACATACTGACTCAGATTCTCTTTCCCGGCAAGAGTTTCGAGGAGTTCGTCGCCGTGAATTTTAAAGGCTTCCTTCTCGACCTCCTTTGCAAATTTCAGCAACTCTTTTTTGAAATCCCAGCTTCTGCCCTCTTCCAGATTTTCCTCTAAAAACATGACCATCCATTCCTTCAGCAATGGGTTCTCATCTATATCCTGAAACAGCAGATCCACTGCATCTTCCATTGCCTGCCGGCCATCTATCTCCGTTCGGAAGGAGGCATTCAGCCGGATTTCCCGTGCGAATGAACGAATCACCTTCTGGAAAAAGCTATCGATCGTCATGACCGAAAAACGGGAATAATCGTGGAGGATCAATTTGAGGATCGTAGTCGCTTTCGATCTAATTTTTTGCTCCACTCCGAATTCTTTCAGGAAATCCAGGTACCTGGATTCCCTTCCGGCTGACAGATTAGCCAGTTCTTTAAGGATACGTTCTTTCATTTCAGCCGTGGCCTTGTTGGTAAAGGTGACGGCAAGAATATTTTTGTAGGACGAAGATCTGGCGAACAACATCTTCAGATATTCTCCGACGAGCCGGAAAGTTTTTCCCGATCCTGCAGAAGCCTTGAATATATTTAGTCCGCTATTGTCAGCCATCCTGGTACCCTTTCTATTTGTGCTAAATTTAGTAAATTTAGTCTGTTCCAAGGTAAAATATTTCCTGAGGCCGTGCAACATTTCAAGAGCGGCTGCGTCATTGTAGTAAAAAAGAGAAAAAGAAACGATGTACATCAACATTCATCAGCCACTGATTGACAGGTGTCTGGAAAATGACAAAGAGTCTCAATTCAGCATTTACAAGCTGTATTACAGGTCCATGTACAATACTTCGCTGCGTATTGTCAACAAGACCGACGATGCAGAAGACATCATGCAGGAGTCCTTTTTGACAGCTTTTCAGAAGCTTGCGACCTATAAGTCAGAAGTCAGTTTTGGTACCTGGCTGAAGCGGATTGTGATCAACCGTTCTTTGGACTATCTTAGAAAGAGACGGGTCGAATTTGAGGAGGTAACTTCTGAAATTCCAGTCTTTGAAGAAGAAAGGGAAAATGAACCGGAATACTCAGTCGATGAAATAAAACATGCTATTTCCCAGCTTTCTGACGGCTACCGGACTATTCTGTCTCTCATTCTCCTCGAAGGTTATGATCACGAGGAAGTCAGTGAGATTCTCGGAATCAATAACGTTACCAGCAGAACTCAGTTCAGCCGGGCTAAACAACATCTCAGGACCTATTTGATTGAAAATAGAATGCAACAATTAACAATGCAACATTATGGATAAGCTTGATAAAATATTTAAGGAACAACGCGATGCTTTTGATGAGGAGCCCCTGGAAGGTCATCTCAAAAGGTTCGAAGCAAAGCTGGAGCAATATCACTCCCGGAAAAAATTCTCTTTGAAATCGTGGCCGTTTTTAAAGATTGCCTCCGTGGTGATCATAGTGCTGCTTTCGGCCAATCTTGTGGTGTACCTCATTCCTCACAAAAAAGCGAAGTACGTACCTCAATATGCCAATACAGAGTTGAATGAGACCGCCCATTTTTATACTGTTAAAATAAACAGTGGAATAGCTCAGCTCAATCAAATGGCCGATCAGGGAATTGGCAGTGAACAGGAACTGACTATCGTAAAAAAAGAGTTGGACGAAATGGACCAGCAATTTCAGGATTTACAAAAAGAATATAGCAAAAACCCTGATGATGAGCGGGTTGTGAATGCTCTAATTGAGTATTACCAGACAAAACTCGACATCATCAACACCATTAAAACAGATTTGGAGAATATTAAATCATTTAAAAACAATAATCATGAAAACACGCAACTTTAATTTGTTCTTCTTCTTTCTGGTATTCCTGGCCTTCCAGGCGAATGCGGAAAGAACCGTTAAAAAGATTTACAAAAGCTTTCCTGTTAAGCAGATTGCTTTACTCGAACTTTCAAATAAATATGGTACGATTCAAATTGATGATAACCGGAAAGATTCAGTCGTGATCAATGTTGAAGTATGGGTGGAAGGTAACGGCAACCGGGCACAGAAGTTACTCGACAACATCATGGTAAACATCACTTCTTCAGGCAGTACAGCCTCCGCAGAAACTGAACTGAGAGATAATTTCAACAATTCCAATCAGAATTTTGGCATTGATTACACGGTTTCTGTACCAGCCGAAAAGGATTTAACTGTTGCCCAGAAGTATGGATCTGTCAACATGAATAACCTGACAGGTAAGGGCACTTTCGAGATCAAATACGGCGAGATCAGGGCTAAAAATCTCCTTTCACCTTTGCTTTCAATGGATATTGCATACAGTAAAGCCATGTTAGATGCTACCAAAGACCTTAATCTGACGATCAGATATTCCAAACTGACACTGGAAAAGAGCGATAATCTGAAAATAGATTCGAGATACTGCGGATTGGTTATCGGGGATAGTAAAGATGTTATTCTGGAATCCAAATACGACGATTTCAGGTTCAAAACTATCAACAGTCTGACCACAAATTCGATGTACACCGGATATAAAATCGATCAGATTCTCTCTTCGCTAACGGTATCCAATGGATATGGGAACATTAGCGTCGGCACAATACCAGCCAGTTTCAAGAGTATTAAGGTTGTAAGTAAGTATGCTTCTGTTAAGCTTGGAATTGCTGCCGGATCCTCTTACAAACTGGATGGAACTGTTAGATACGGCGAGCTGAAACATCCGGAGGGAAAATTGAACAAGACAAAGGAAGATACAAGCTACGAGGTTCATGGCACAATCGGGACTTCAGATCAGCCAAAATCTGTTGTGAATATTGAGAGCAGCTATGGCAATGTGAATCTCGTTCCCTGAACAGATCGCCCGGTAACTTGATTAAATATCAAAAATCATCTACCTTAGCGCACTTAAGCACGTGAGGTAAATGATTTTTGAATTTATGGAACGAATAAAAATTTTCAGGTTATCAATCTTATCTGTTTTACTTTTTGCAGGAGTGATCATTTCCGGACAGAAACCTGCCGACCCTTGCCGGATTACTTTAAAAATCAAAGGATTAAAGGACACAACAGTCTATCTTGCCAACTATTACGGAAATAAAATCCTCAAGGTAGATTCAGTCAGGTTGAATCATGAAGGTTCAGCCGTATTGTCCAAAAGCAAGCTTCAGAATGAAGGTCTCTACCTCTTCTATCTAAACGATAAAAATTACTTCGAGTTTTTAGTCGGAAAAAATCAGAAACTTTCGATCGAGGCTGATTTTTCGAACAGTAGCGCCAACAAATTTTCAGGTGCTGAGGAGACTGTTGCCTTCCATGACTATCAGAGTTTCCTCTCCAGGCAAAAAGCCAGGCAGATTGCTATTTCGAAGAGATTAACTGCCATCGGCGAAAAGGGAGATTCGGTAAAAATTCTCCAGAAACAGCTTTCAGATCTCAATGATACCATGGAAAAATACTGGAAAAATAATGCCGACAAGTTTAAGGGCACTTTCCTGGCCGATTTCTATCTCTCCATGATAATGCCGGTTGAGGATGAACTTAATTTGCCACCTTCAACAAAAAACCAGGATTCAATACGATGGGTTCATCATTACAATTTCATGAAGAATCATTTCTGGGACAACTTTAATTTCAGTAGCGCTGGACTCATCAGAACACCCATTTTTCAGGAAAAGCTGGATACCTATTTCAAGAAAATGATATTGCAGATACCTGATTCATTGATCAATCCAATGATACAGGTCATTGAGAAATCAAAGAAAAATGAGGAAGTTTATCACTATGTCTTCCTGTATCTTCTCAATGAAGCCAATCAGTCACAGATCATGGGTATGGACAAGGCTTTCGTGGTACTCTCAGAGAAATATGTCCTAAATAACCCGAAGACCTGGCTGGATACCGGAATGGTCCGAAAAGTCAGGGAAAGGGTGGATGCCGTCAAACCAAATCTGATCGGAAATATTGCCCCTGACTTGAAACTCCCTGATTCAGAAGGTAATTTCTATAGCCTCCGGCAGGTAAACGCGAAGTTCACGTTACTCTATTTCTGGGAGCCTGACTGCAGTCATTGCCAGAAGACCACTCCAATATTGAACAAAGATCTGTTCCAGGTATTTAAAAATAAAGGTGTCGATATTTTTGCCGTTCTTACCCAGAACAACAAGGAAAAATGGATGAAAGCCATCCAGGAATACAAAATCCAGGAATGGACGAACGTGTGGGACCCCACTTACAGTTCCAACTTCAGGAAACTGTACGATGTGACCAGCACTCCGATCATTTACATCCTGGATAAAAATAAGAAAATTCTGGCCAAGAGACTTGATGTGGAATCTTCTGTTAAGTTTCTAAACGCCCAATTGGGGCTGAAATAGAACTATTTCACAACCAAAAGCATGAAAAGAAAGGATCTCTTTTACCCCAGAAGATCCAGGTTTACAAGGTCCTGTATATCAAGCATGCCAATAGGCTTTCCATTTTCAGTAACGATAATATTGTCTACCTGATTCGTGTTGAAAATTTCGGTCGCTCTTTGGAGCATAGCATCGGCATCGATAGAAATCGCACCGGCAGTCATGCACTCCTCTACTGTGGCAGTCAGGATGCGATCGCCCATTTTGCGCATTTGGCGGCGCAGGTCACCGTCGGTAAAGATTCCTGCCAGATTACCCTCCTTTGTTACCACTGAAACTGCACCCATACCGGAGTCAGTCATTAACAGCAACGCATCCAGAACTTTACACTCCAGGTCGACTATCGGATTAACCGGTGAAATTACGCTTCTTACCTGAATCGTCATCAAGCGGGTATGTTGGAAAAACTGATCCGTACCCACCTTTGTCAGATGATTGTCACCGAGTTTCTTCAT
Source organism: Prolixibacteraceae bacterium (assembly GCA_036508555.1). GTDB lineage: Bacteria > Bacteroidota > Bacteroidia > Bacteroidales > Prolixibacteraceae > CAINVV01. Next base: position 75,319 of record DATCHD010000028.1, on the reverse strand, counting down.
GATATTCCAGGGTACTGTAATATTATGAGCACCAAGGAGTAAGGCATCCTTTATATGTTCAGGATATCTTACGGAGGAAAACATCACTTTCGCATCGTAGTGGTAGGTCTTGATGACCTCAACAATCTGCTTGACCAGGCCGAGGGCATCATGTCCCTGATCCTGCATTCGTCCGACAAGAACGCAAACGTAATTTGCCCCCGCCGTCAGTGCCAGATAGGCTTGTTGAATATTGTAAACAAGGTGAATATTTACCAGGAAACCCTCCCCATGAAGCCTTTTGCAGGCCTTGATGCCTTCGATGTTCACCGGAATCTTAAACACCGTTTTTTTCTTGTCGAGGCCCAGTGCCAGTAAGCGATGCGCTTCGTCAACGATTTCCTGCGCTGTTTCGCCAAGGGCTTCAATCATGAGCACCGGAACCATCTTCGAGAGTTTTATAATGGCACCATCAATATCAGTAATGCCATTTTTGTGCATAAAAGTGGGTGTTGTTGTAACGCCATCAATGATCCCCAGTTTCAGGGCTTCTTCAATTTCAGCCATATTGGCCGAGTCAAGAAAAAATTCCATATAATAAATATTTAAATTTTTGGTCTGTATTTAACTTCTACCTGGTGTACTTCGATAAGAGGTTTAAGAAATTCCATGACATCATCAATGCACATCTGGCTTGCTGCATCGCACAAGGCACGGGAAGGATCAGGATGTACCTCAATGAATAATCCATCAATGCCTGCTGCGACTCCTGCCCTTGCCAGCGTAGGAATGAACTCCCTCGAACCACCGGAAGGATCTGAGCTTGGAATACCATATTTACGAATAGAATGTGTCACATCAAAGATAACAGGATAACCGGTACTGCGAAGGTGGTAAAAACTCCGCGGATCTACAATCAGATCGTTGTAACCGAATGTATAACCTCTTTCGGTGACCATAATATTGTAATTTCCAGTCTGTTCCACTTTTTTTACCGGATGCTTCATATTCTCTGGCGCCAGAAACTGTCCGTGTTTAAGGTTGATCACTTTCCCTGTTTTTGCGGCTTCCACCACGAGTGTGGTCTGCATAACAAGATAAGCTGGAATCTGAATGATGTCAACAACTTCAGCGGCTGCTAAAATTTGTTCCGGATAATGAATATCGGTGATCAGGGGAACATTGAACTGATTTTTGATCTTTTGAAGCATGGCCAATCCTTTTTCCATACCTGGACCGCTGTAAAAATCAGCTGAACTACGGTTATCCTTCTGAAATGAGGACTTAAAAATTAGCGGAAGATCAAGCTTTTCGGATAAACCTACCAAAAATTCGGCGGTATCCATCATGGTTTTTTCGTCTTCCACCACACAGGGTCCTGCGATCAGGAAAAGCTTATCGGCTCCACATTCAATGTTTCCAACTCTAACTATTTTCTTCATTTTCACGTATTTACATTTTCAGGAACAGGCCACGCAATTTATCGCGGGTAATGATTTTCTGCCAATCCTGTCCGCAGACATGGGCCCACATGAAAACAAGCGTAAGGGAAACATCGATCATCTGTTCAATTTCCTCCGGTGTACGGGTGGCGTTAAAACCCTTTGGAAGATCAATATCGTTATTTTTCATCATGATCCTGAATTCTTTCACCGGTTCAGGATAAAATTCATCGAGTTGATTGAAAACAATGCAGTTCCCAATACCATGATGAACACCGGTCACACTTGCCAGACCATAAGAAAGAGCATGACAGGCCCCTACTTCAGAATAGGTCAGCGACAGACCGCCCATATAGGAGGCGATCATCAGTTTTTCATCATTTTCAGGTGAGTGACTGTCTTCGCTCAGGAAAATCTCCCTGCACAAACGAAGTGATTCCAACCCGAGCGAGTCGCCCATTATCGTTCTTCGATAGCCGTTAAGTGCCTCAATGTTATGAATATAACAATCCATGGCAGTATAAAATCGTTGAGGTTCAGGAACTGAGGCGATCAATTCAGGATCAATAACCAACTGGTCGGCAGGGGTAAAGTTACCCTTAATTCCCAGTTTTTTCTCCGGACCGGTCAATACAGTGGTCATGGAAACTTCAGCACCGGTTCCGGAAATTGTCGGGATAACGGTACAATGGACTCCTTTGTTCTTGATGAAATCGAGTCCCTGATATTGAGATGAAGAACCTTCATTGGTAAACATGAGTCTGATGGCTTTGGCATAGTCCATCACACAACCACCACCAATGCCCACAACTGAAACTGGTAATCCCTTGTTCAGGCTTTTTACTTCAGCCACGATTTCGTCTACTGTTTTTGTTTTTGGTTCTTCCTTTACTTCGATAATTTTCAGAATATCTTGTGTTTTCACAGGAATTCTCTTCATGAAATCCTTCCCGTCAAAGTATTCGTCGAGCAGAAAAAGAACGAAGGAGTCCTTTCCTACTCTTAATTCACCTATCAGGTCGTCCAGCTGGTCAAAACTATTTCTGCCATAAAGGACACGCCCGACTGCCTTATAATTTCTATACATATCGTTATTTCTTTAATACAACTTTAAGTGCTGACCTCATTTTGGAAGCCAGTTGATCTAATTCTTCCTCATTCCAGTTGACCATGATCTGGGTCATCATCAGCTTCTGCATGATAGCATCTGACTGAGGGACCTGCAAATTTCTGTAATCTGGAGCATTATTTATTTTCATCACCGGAAGGTTAAAGATAGACTTCATTTCCTTCAGATGACCCCACTGGCGATGGTAGTGAAAGTTATTCCGGTACCAGTAGGAAGCGCTGAGACCCTCTTTCTGAAATTCCTCAAAGGCTTTTACTGCCAGATCAGCATCAGGCAGGAAGAAAGAGAGGAAGGTCGCGGAATCACCATTTTCGTCCGGAACTAAACGAGGTTTGATTTCAGGAAACTCAAGAATCACCTGCTTCAATATATGTTGATGTGCTTTTTGTTTTTCAATGATGTAAGGAAGCTTCCGCAATTGAGCTAATACAACGGCTGCACCTAACTCGGAACCGCGGTAATTATAGCCAAGGATTGGGTGTTGCTCGGCACCCCTGGCGTCTCCGATATGGTCGTGACCATGGTCAGAGTATTTGTGAACCAGATCATAAAGTTCGTCGTCGTTGGTGGCAACGGCACCACCTTCGCCGGCAGTGATGATCTTATAGTAGTCGAAAGAAAAAGCCGACATCTTTCCGAAGTTGCCAAGCATCTTTCCTTTGTAACTGCCACCCAGTGCAGGTGCGGCATCTTCTACAAGAATCAGTTTATGCTTTTCGCAGACAGCAAGGATTTCATCCATCTTTGCCATCGAGCCAAATACCTGAATCAGAAGAACAGCCTTGGTTCGGGGAGTGATGACGCGTTCAATACCTTCGGGACTCAAGCATAATGTTTCGTCGATTTCTGCAAAAACGGGGATAGCGCCCGCCAGAAGAACAGCTTCAATGGGAGCAATAAAACCATAAGGAGGAACAATCACTTCATCACCATAACCGATTCCGCAAGCGGCAAGCGACAATGAATCCGCTGCCGTACCACTTGCACAGAAATGAGTGTGTTTTGCACCGAGATAAGCACTGAATTCCTGTTCAAAGATTTTGGCTTTAAAAACTCCATTGCGCTGAGCATCATGGTTATAGCGAAAAAGTACGCCTGTCTCTAGAACATCCATCACCTCTTTACGCTCTTCCTTTCCGAATAGTTCGGTCCCTGCCATAATAAAATTGTTAATCTATAAAAAAAATTTCATCTGAAAGATGCATGCCTTTGTCAATCAAAAAAAGGGGGAAACACCCTCAAACCAAATGGGAACGCCCCTTGCAGCATGTAGAAAAAGTTCCCAAAATTACATTAATTTTTCGAGATCAATCGTTAAAATTCCGTAAATGTAGAAAACAAAAAAGGCAACCGACTGAATATCAATTAATATAAAAACACAAAATATTTCAGCAAAAATGCTCAGATTTGTAGCCGAACTATTTCTTGCGGATTTAAGCCAGTAGTAATTTTATCGTTTCCAAAACCCAGTAACATCAAACAAAATGAAATTCAAAAGCCTTTTTTATTTACTTATTGGCGTATTGCTGGTAGTTACTTGTGCCTCAGCACAAACCAAATATGTTCAATCAGCCATTTTGAACGGTGAGCCTCTGAACAGACCCTGGTTTGAACATTCAACGCTCATGAAAGGAGGGACACTCGTCCTAAATATGGGACCCAGACCGAACAAGCAATGGGGTAGTTCACTCGAGGCCATCCCTCCATCAATGTCCAAGGCGGAATAACTCTTTAAATTAAAATAAATCATACGACAATGAATCGAATTAAAATTAAGCCTACAGGAAGTGTCCATGAGAGGTTGATTCTCCGCAGCTTCTGCAAAGTTTTCATTCTCTTTCTGATCGGTTGTGAAACTGTGATGGCACAGGATGCCAACACGCTGATCCCGGCAAGCGTCCGTCCTGCGATAATAACTGCTAAATGGGCTGATCGGGCAAAGGTGACCAGCGGTGGCGAAAGACCTGAAGGCCATTATCTGTTGTGGTATCAAACTCCAGCCAAAGTGTGGGAAGAAGCTTTACCGCTGGGAAACGGCCGACTGGGAGCCATGGTTTTCGGAGGAGTTGCCGACGAACGGATTCAACTCAACGAAAGCACACTCTGGGACGGCTATTCGCTTGATCCGAGTAATCCGGAATCGCTGAAAGCTTTGCCTGAAGTACAAAAACTACTCTTCGAAGGCAAAAACAACGAAGCCGTTAAACTGGCCGGAAAAACCATGATGGGACGTCCACAGGGTGTCAAACCTTACCAGTCGCTGGGCGAACTCTGGTTCGATACACCGGTGATGGAAGCCACCAATTATACCAGGAGTCTGGATTTGGCCACAGCGATAGCCAGCACAAGTTATACTTCAGACGGAGTGACCTACTTGCGGGAAGTTTTCGCCTCTCCGGTCGACGGGGTAATAGTTGTTCATTTTACAGCCAGCAAAAAAGCGCAGCTTACATTTTCGCTTACACTGAAACGTCAGCAGGATGCCAACTGTGAAGCAAATCCCAATGATCCGAATTCGCTTGTTATGAGCGGTCGGTTACCCATCAAAGATAAAGACGGAAAACCACGTGGAATCAGTTTTGCAGCTTCGGTGAAAGCCATTTCCAAAGGAGGAAAAATCACTGTCGAAAACGGAATTTTGAAAGTTTCCGGAGCAAATGAAGTGACGCTATTTGTTGCCGGAGCTACCAATTACCCGGGAATGAAAAACATGTCGGCCGACATAAATTCCCTGAATATTGATCCGGTAAAAAATTGCAGTGAGATGATTGCAAAAGCGGCGTCAAAGAACTATTCGAAACTTAAACTTGCTCACCTGAAAGAACATCAGCGTCTTTTTAACCGTGTCGATATTCACCTTGGACAAGTTGCTCCCGAAATTTTGGCTTTACCAACGAACAAAAGGCTCGACCTGGCCAAAGCTTCCGGGAAAGCCGATCAGGGGTTGGTTGAAACTTTTTTTCAGTATGGAAGATATTTGCTGATTTGCAGTTCACGTCCGGGAGGTATGCCGGCCAACTTACAAGGACTTTGGGCATGGCAGATGAATCCGCCATGGAATGCTGATTTCCATACCAACATCAATTTGCAGATGAATTACTGGCCTGCTGAAATCACCAATCTTTCCGAAATGCACCTTCCGCTTTTTGACCTTTCGGATGCTCTTGTAAAACCGGGAGAACAAACAGCGAAAGTGCAGTACGGTGCCGGAGGATGGGTGGTTCATCACCTGACCGATGCCTGGGGATTTACTGCTCCTGCCGATGGTCCGCAGGGAATATGGCCAATGGGTTCGGCCTGGCTGGCACAACATCCATGGGAACATTACACCTATTCTGGTGATAAAAAATTTCTGAAAGAACGTGCCTATCCACTGATGAAAGGTGCTGCACGTTTCATCATGGATTTTCTGGTTGAAGCACCAGCCGGAACTGCTTGTCCAGGGAAATTGGTGACCAATCCTTCCTATTCGCCAGAAAATGAATTTTATTTGCCTAACGGCGGAAAGTCGGTTTTCACGTATGGAGCAACCATGGATTTGGAAATCATCCATGATCTGCTGACGCACTGCATCGAAGCCTGCACTATTTTAGGCACCGATGCTGCTTTCCGTGCTGAATGCCAGAAAACATTGGATCGTCTGGCGCCTATCCGCATCAGTCCGACCACTGGCCGTATCTTGGAATGGGCCGAAGATTACAAGGAAAACGATCCGCATCACCGACATACTTCCCATTTGTTTGGATTATATCCTGGAAACCAGATAACCACGCTCGGTACGCCTGAATTGGCCGAAGCTGCCCGTAAAACTTTAGTAGCTCGTGGCGACGATGGTACCGGCTGGGGTCTGGCCTGGAAAATTAACATGTGGAACCGACTCCAGGATGGTGATCATGCTTACAAACTACTATCTGTACTTCTGACCACCAAAACCCTGCCCAACCTGTTCGACAATCACCCACCTTTCCAGATTGACGGAAATTTCGGAGCTACAGCTGCTATTGCCGAGATGCTTCTGCAAAGCCAGTCGCGGAACCAGGATGGAAGTTACGAAATTCAGTTGCTACCATCATTGCCCTCAGCATTACCCGAAGGTTCAGTCACAGGATTGTGTGCAAGAGGCGGATTTGTGGTCGATCTGGCATGGAAAGACGGAAAAGTGACCAAAGTAAAAATCCAATCGAAAAATGGCGGAAAATTGAGTCTCCGGACAGGAACACAAAAGTTTGAGATACAAACTAAATCAGGAGAAATTATTCGACCAGTATTGCTTCCTGACCGCCATGGTTTCAGGTTGCCAACTGGACATGTTAGCGGCCAATGACTACTACACCTCATCAAATTTTGTATATTTAACCAGCAAAATTCCTTTTAATCCGAACGAATCAAAAAAACCAATCCAATTATATACGTGTGAAAAGGACATTCAGCCTCCTGCTCTTTCTATTCCTGTTTAGCCTGAATCTATCAACCTTTGGTTACACAGGCAATCTTGCGGCGGATCCGGAGGATCTGACCCAATATGTCGATCCCCTGATCGGCACAGCTCATTGCAGATGGTTCCATTTCGCACCGGGGGCGATTCCTTTCGGTATGGCAAAACCAGGTCCTTCTACCAACGGACATCTCGGAAACAAAAGTGGCTGGCAGGCTGTGGGTTATGACTCCAGACATAATTCGATTGAGGGTTTTCCGAATTTCCATGAGAACCAGATTGGAGGTATCGTTTTTATGCCGACAACCGGCAAACTTATCACGGTTCCGGGAAACCTGGATTCTGCCGGATCAGGTTACCGGTCATCCTTCGAAAAAAAAGATGAGATCGTTCAGCCCGGATATTATTCTGTCCTGTTGAAGGATTACGGCATTAGAGCTGAAGTGACCGCAGCCAAACGGGTCAGTTATCACCGCTACACATTCCCTGCCGGTAAGCAGTCTAACATTTTGTTTGATATCGGGAATAAGCAGGGGGAGAGCGGCGAGGTAAAAAATGCCCTGGTTAAAATTAACAGCGATGGCAGAATAGAAGGTTATGTTGAAACCATTCCTGTCTATATAAATAAATACCAGGCAGGATCGAGTGTTATCATGTATTTCTCTGCTGAAATTGATAAAAAACCAGGCTCTTTCGGGATATTTCACGGATCAGTTGTTGGACCCGGAAAAAAAGAGGCCTCAGGTGCCGGTGCCGGACTTTATCTGACCTTTGACACTAAAAACAGTGAAAGTATCGTGATTAAAGCAGGGCTTTCTTATACTTCCGTTGAAAATGCCAGGCTAAACCTGATGCAGGAAGCTGCTGAATTAAACTTCGATGATGCCCGGGAGATGGCTCACAAAACCTGGAACTCCTACCTTGGCAGAATCCGGGTTGAAGGGAAAAACCATAAAGACAAAGTTAAGTTTTACACGGGTCTGTATCATGCTTTGCTGGGCCGCGGACTGGCAAACGATGTAAATGGCGCTTACCCTAAAAACAACGGCACAGCAGGCCAAATACCTCTTGATAAAACAGGCAAACCCATCCACAATCTTTACAATACCGATGCGATATGGGGAACACAATGGAACCTCATTCAATTATGGGCACTTGTATACCCTGAATACTTATCCGATTTCATTCAGAGTCATTTGCTGGTTTACAAGGATACAGGATGGTTGGGCGACGGACTGGCAACTAGCAAGTTTATTTCAGGTGTCGGGACGAACCAGGTACCATTGGCGATCGTAGCAGCATATATGTGCGGTATCCGGGATTTTGACATTCAGGAAGGATACAGGGCTTCACTGAAAAATGAGGTAACCTCCGAGAACCGGATAATGGGTGCCGGTAAAATGGATGTGGGTCAATTTGTGAAATTTGGTTATGTGCCCTATGTGAAAAAGATGAACGCCTACTCCGAGTTGTGGAAGTTTTCCTGCTCTCATACGCTGGAATATTCATATACATCTTTTGCTGTAGCACAGTTTGCAAGGTCTCTTGGGAAAGAGTCTGATTATAAAATATTGATGGATCTGTCAAAAGGATGGGAAAAAATCTTTCATCCCGGGTTCAAACTAATGTGGCCCAAGCTTGAAAATGGAGAGTTTCTTGCAGAATTCGACCCAAAAGAGGCATTTAACGGATTTCAGGAGGGCAACGCCTACCAGTATTCTTTTTATGTCCCGCATGATCCCGAAGGAATAATTGCCAAAATCGGGAAGGTTGAATTCAATAATCGTCTCGACAGCATATTTATCATTTCCGAGAAAGATCTTTTTGGCGGAGGAGAGGTTATTGATGCTTTCGCAGGCATCAAAAAACTATATAACCACGGAAACCAGCCTTGTTTGCATTACTCCTGGTTATTCAATCATTCAGGTATGCCTTCAAAGACCCAAAAATGGGTTAGGGCAATATGTAACGATTTTTACGGTACAGAGGGAATCCATGGCTATGGGTTTGGCCAGGATGAAGACCAGGGACAACTGGGTGGATGGTATGTAATGGCCGGAATCGGACTTTTTGATGTAAAAGGCTTGATTACCCCGGAATCCAGGTTCGGCATTGGTAGTCCTGTTTTCGATAAAATCACCATCAACTTGAATAAGAAATATTACCCCGGAGAAAAATTTGTTATTGAAACAGAAAATAACAGCCCTGAAAATTTTTACATCCAATCAATGGCAGTTAATGGGAAAAACCTCTCAGAAACGTTTGTTCCTTTTTCAACAGTTGTTGCAGGAGGCAAATTGACCATAAAACTGGGAAATGTCGCCAAGGACAGCTATGAATGACCTCAGCAAAATGAACGGATATTTTAAAGGGTCTTCTCCAGTACCCTGAAATCAAAAGAGGATCCGTTATGAGCGACGTGAATAATCCCATCTTCCACCCTAACCAGACCCACCTGGCAAATGCTCCAGGGATCCGGATTGGCAGTCTCAAAATCGATAGCGGTGAATGTGAGCATAATTAATTTTTAGGTAAAGGTAAGGATCAACTACGCCAAATCATGTCGTAGTTAAAATTACATTCTTAAATGATTAAAATGAAGGCAAATAGAATTGGGAGCCCCATAACGGTTGTATTCCAAAACAACAACAAAACCCACTGAAATTCAGTGGGTTTTGTACAATCATGGTGCCCAGAACAAGACTCGAACTTGCACACCGTAACCGGCACCAGCCCCTCAAGCTGGCGTGTCTACCAATTTCACCATCTGGGCAGAACTTTTAAGCGAGTGCAAATGTATAAAAGAAAGCGAAAAATGAAAAACGTATAATGAAATAAAAGTGAAAAATCTACCGGTCCCTGAGCGAAGTGAAACGGAGCCGAAGGGTAAAGTGCACCGATCCCTGAGCCTGGACTCCCATGAGCTTGTCGAAGGATCGAAGGGTATTGTAAATAGTGTGGCAATATTAGCGGCTGTAGTCGTTGCTGTATTTTACCTCCACGACCTTCCCGGCAGGGTCAACAATAAATGTAGTAACGATTGTCTGCATCACTTTCGGGCTTTTGAACTGGTCGTATTGAAATTGTCCGGTATTGATCGGAGCGGGTTTCAGCATCTTTTTCGATTCATAAGTCCGGATGGTGCCGCCACCAATCCTGTTTTCAATGTTGGTAGGAGCTCCCATTGCAGTCATCACTTCAGTAAACGGTTTTCCTTTGTAATTTCTGTTCAATTTTGATTCGACCGAACATCCTGACAACAAAAATATTACAATCACAAACAAAAAAAACTCCTTCCGAACACGAGTCCCTCTCCCCAAAATTCCATCAATCATTTTTGCTCCCTTTTCATTATTCATTTTTCATTTTTCATTATACCCTTCGACTCCGTTAGACGCCGGTAATCTTTCCCCAACGGATTGCAAATCCGTTGGAGCGATCAGTTGGAGCGATCCCGTTGGAGCGATTTTTCACTTTTCACTCTTCAGCACCTTGAACTCCGTGCGCCGGTTGGCACTCCTACCCTCTTCCGTATTGTTATCGCCAACAGGCACTGAATATCCCATTCCCCTGCTTTTGAGGCGCCAGGCCGGGATGTTTCTTTTCTTAAGTTCAGCGACCACTGTCTCTGCCCGTTTACTGGATAACTCGAGGTTGTAAGCTTCGGATCCAACATGATCTGTATGACCCGTCACCTCCATCACTATTTCAGGATTTTGCAGCATGAACCGGGCCATTTCATCCAGTTGAGTAGTTGATTCTTTCTGCAATAACCAAGAATTGGTCTCAAAGAAAATATTTTTCAAGGTAGTGAACACCCCCGGTGCGACAAGCTGCAGCCGTATTGTCACCTCTTTCGGACTCAATTTTGAATGGCCTAAAGACACTAAAATGTTTTCGGAATAAAAAAGATACCCTTTCCGGGTGACGTTCAATCCATAATTCTTCCCGGAGGGTAAACAAATCAGAAATTCCCCCTGGTTCTCAGCTGCTGTGATATTTGTTACTGTTTTGTTGGCTTTCAGGTCTGAAAGAACAATATCCGAACTTATTCTCAATCCCGTGATAGCATCTGTGACAATACCTTTCAAATAAGAAACCGGTTCAGGTTTCAGGGAATCCGGCAATGTGAAATAAAAAATATCTCTGCCATGACCTGTTTTACGGTCTGTTGTATACCAAGCCTTGTCTCCTGAAATCTCCACCACGAGGCCTTCCTCATTCCGGTTGGTATTGATCGGGTAACCCAAATTCACAGGCTGAGACCAGGTATCACCAATCAAACGTGTGACGAAAATATCGCTACCACCGAGTCCCGGACGACCATCCGTGGCGAAGTAAAGCGTCTTCCCATCCGGATGAATGAACGGGGAATGATCATTTCCAAAGGTGTTAATTTCAGCCACATTGGTAACATCGCCAAACAGTGGTATTCCTTCGTGGGAAACTGAAGTCTTCACCGCTTTCCAGATATCCATATTTCCTTTGCCCCCTCTTCTGTTGCTAACGAAATAGAGGGTCTTGCCATCGGCTGACAGGGATGGTTGGGACTCCCAGGCACCACTGTTGACGGGCTCTCCCATATTGACAGGGACCGTCCAGTGACCATTTTCGTAAACTGAAATGTAGAGATCACAGCTGCCAATACCATCTGTTCTCCCGCATCCGGTAAAAATAAGTAACCGCCCGTCGGCTGACAGGGTCTGGGCGCCTTCGTTTTCGTCTGTATTGACCGGCGGACCAAGCGGTACGGCCTTTTTCCAGTAGCCTGAATCCCTATGAGAAACATAAAAATCTTCCTGCGGATTCTTGATTTTCAGACCGTTATCATCCTTTGTTAACATACGTGTGAAGATGAGCTCATTACTCTCAGCATTAAGGGATGGCCAGTATTCTTCCGCGTCTGTGTTAATGGACGAACCAGGGTCGATGGGTTGGAAAGGCACAGGATGACTGACTGCAAAAACCGAGAAACGGCAGGATTCGAGCAAGAGCTGTTCGTCAGGGTGGAGTGATTTTTGAAGGGTAGCAAAATGTTCTATTCTGTTTAATGCAGCAGTATATTCGGCCCTTTTAAAGAGAATCTGCGCGAGGAATTTAAAACCAGCAGGATAGGAACTTCCGGAAATGGCCAGTCCTCTTTGCAGAAATCCAAGCTCCTCATCCTCCTTCCCACTTTCATGGGAAAGGTCGGCCAGAGCAAAGAATGCCATATAAAAAGTGGAATCTAGCTTCAGAATTTCGTGAAGTCGCACGGCAGACTTTTGGGAATTTCTCTCTTTGGAAAGGGTCAGGGCTTCCTGGTACAATGCATCGGTTTTTTTCGGAGAAGAAGTTGTTTTTTGGGCATACATCCCAATTGGGAGTATAAGTAGGAGTACTAAAGTAAGCAACAACTTCATGGTAATATTTATTTAAGCCATGGGGCCCTTCGACAGGCTCAGGGACCGGAGGGTCGCACACGCTCCAGCGGATTTGCAATCCGCTGGTAATCTTTCTCCAACGGATTGCAAATCCGTTGGAGCGTGTAGAATGCCCAAAAATACCAATAAAAAAACCGTCGCGGTTACCCGGACGGTCCTTTTATCAATATCCTGTCAGCAATTAAATGCTGTTGATGGCATTGAGGTCTTCGAAAGCGATCTTCAGACGGGCGATCAAGGTCTCTTCTGCTTTTCTTACCCAAACGCGAGGATCATAAAATTTCTTGTTTGGTTTGTCGGCACCTTCCGGGTTACCGATCTGACCCTGCAGATAATCGTGATTCTTTGCTTCAAACAGACGGATACCGTCCCAGTAAGCCCATTGGGTATCTGTGTCAATATTCATTTTAACGACACCATAACCGATGGCTTCTCGAATCTCAGCGTGTGATGAACCAGAGCCGCCGTGGAAAACAAAATTAACAGGATGCTCGTCTTTCAGGCCTAATTTTGACTTGATATATTCCTGTGAATTTTTTAGAATAATTGGCATAAGTTTCACATTGCCAGGCTTATAAACACCATGTACATTGCCAAAAGAAGCCGCAATGGTAAAATTGGAAGAAATCTTGCTCAGCTCTTCGTAAGCATAGCAGACATCGGCAGGCTGGGTATAAAGCAGACTGTTGTCGACACCACTGTTATCGATTCCATCCTCTTCCCCACCTGTGATACCTAATTCAATCTCAAGGGTCATGCCGATCTTGCTCATGCGCTCAAGGTATTTTTTGCAGATGGCGATATTTTCGACAAGCGGCTCTTCGGAAAGATCCAGCATATGTGAGCTGAAAAGCGGTTTCCCCGTCTGGGCAAAGTGTTTTTCACTCTCATCGAGCAGACCGTCAATCCACGGAAGTAATTTTTTTGCGGCATGGTCGGTGTGAAGCACCACGCGAACGCCGTATGCTTCGGCTAAGGTGTGAATATGCCTGGCACCCGCAATACCACCAAGCACTCCAGCCTGCAAACCTTCTAATTTCAATCCTTTTCCTGCATTGAAGATAGCGCCTCCATTGGAAAATTGAATCATGACCGGAGCATGGGCAGCAACGGCAGCTTCCATCACTGCGTTCACTGAAGATGAGCCTACAACATTGACAGCAGGCAGGGCAAAACTATTAGCTTTGGCTACCTTAAAGATGTATTGCAAATCGGTTCCTGTAACCACTCCTGGTTTAACGACCTCAGCTATTCTATTCATAATGATATGTTTTTAATTTGACGGTCACAAAGTTATGTATTCGATTTGATTTTTGAAAAGGATGAATATTAACATTAGGTAAATAATTCGGGCAATGAAATAGTCAGGATGCTACCCTGCGATAAATGCAGTTCAGGTTTAAACAAAGTGTGCAGGGATAATCCCGGAATTTCACCTCACTGCCGATTCCAATTAACCCGCTTATAGATTTTACAGGATTCATTAAGGCTGATTCGGTGAGTGTTACCCCACATGGGGTCGATGGAAACAAGGAAAATAGCAGGTGCTGATCGGCGACGCTCCAGTGGCAGTAACCCGGACTATACCGGTTAGTTATGCACTCACCATTGATCAAAAACTCCTCTCTGACAAGGCTTTGCATTTTATCACCGGCTGCCTCAACAACAAAAGTTCCTACCTGGTCATAGAAATATCCCTTCGCCGGATCCTCCCCTTTCAGCAAATCATGCGATTTTTTGCTCAAAGAATGTCCTGCAGTACAAACAAAAAATATCAGTTTCTCACTGCCTCTCAATTCTTTACACACTGTTTTACCTACCAGGAAAGTCTTATCCCCAACGTGAATGCAGCCCCGGGTGAAATCGATATGCACATTTTCTGCCAGCACCCAGGAAGCCCTTATTTCCGTCAGCTGTGATGCAAAATCCAGTGCCTCAGCCAGGTAGTCATCAAAAGGAGCAGGTAGTGGTTCATCGGGAAATCCGAGAACCTTGTGCAAATTCTTAAGATCGACACTCAGATCACTGTACTTGAATGAATATTCCCTCATCATATTTGACTTACAAAGCATTAACGACTTCTCGTACTTTTCTGATGTGTGCCGGAGTAGTGCCGCAACAGCCGCCAACAATATTCGCGCCGGCCGCGATGATATCTTTCACTCTGGAAGCCATGTCTTCCGGTGTCTCCGGGAAAGTTGTCACTCCATCCAGGAGCCTGGGCATTCCAGCGTTGGCATGCACAAGTACCGGTATGGTCGGATTAACCGATCTGATTTCTTTCACCATGCCAATCATATCCTTCATGCCATTACCGCAGTTGGTTCCGATCAGATCGGCTCCGGCTTCCACGAGGGATTCGGCCATTTCGGATGGAGAAATGCCCATCATGGTGCGGAATCCCCCACCGATGATCTTTTCAAATGTCATGGTACAAAAGACCTCGCAAGAGGTATTTTCTTTCGCTGCCTTCACGGCAATTCTGGCCTCATCCAGATCCGTCATGGTTTCAATCATGATGGCATTAACGCCGCCTGCTTCCAAGGCCATACATTGTTCTTTAAATGCTTCGTAAAGCTCTTCTTCTGTCACCTCTTCCATGAGGAGCAGCTTCCCGGTAGGGCCGACAGAACCTAAAACAAAACGTTCGGGACCGGCGGCCTGCCTGCTGATCTCCGCTGCAGCCTTATTGAATTCAAAGACCTTTTCTCCGAAACCATATTTGGCTAGTTTGAAGCGGCTACCGCCGAAACTGTTGGTTTCGACCATATCTGCACCGGCGTCAAAATAACTCCTGGCAATAGCCAGGACATCATTGGGACGAGTAACATTCCACTCCTCCGGACATTCACCCGGTTTCAAACCTTTTTGCTGGAGGAAAGTTCCCCAGGCTCCGTCGGATACCAGGACCTTGCCGGCGCTAATCACTGCCAGGATCTTTTTCATAAACCAAATTACTTATTTACATCTGTTTAAGAATAATTCACTAACAAAAACTGTAAGTCAATTATCTTTTTCAAAAGTGATAATATTATTGCAGTTGTAACAGAACCACCGATTTTGCCGGCAAAACCGTTTCAATTTTTCCGCTGGCAATTTTAGCATTTTTGAAATCTGTCATGGTGACCTCTTCCTTTTTGCCAAAATCATTGTAAGAATTGATCTTCTCTGCAGTCACAATTTTACCACTAATTTTTGAAAGCTTTGTGCCGGGAAGGTCGAAGCTGATCTCTTGCGGCTTATTGGGATCCAAGTTACATACCGTGATACTGATGATGCCTTCTTTGATGGAAGCGGAGCAGTTCACCGCATCAACTGATTGTCCTTCATAAGTATACTTGTTGCATTTTATCTCAACCGGCAGCAACACAGCATCCTGGTGAACCTTGTACATCTTGAAAACATAATAAGTTGGTGTCAGAACCATCTCTTTATCCCTCGTCAGGATCACCGATTGAAGGACATTGATCATCTGGGCAATGTTGCTCATCCTCACCCTGTCTGCATGATTGTTGTAAATATTCAGATTGATACCGGCAACCAGGGCATCCCTTAAAGTGCTTTGCTGAAAAAGAAAGCCAGGATTCGTGCCTGGTTCAACATCGTACCAGCATCCCCACTCGTCGACAAGTAATCCGACTCTTTTTTTAGGATCGTATTGATCCATGATTGCAGAATGTTTGGTGACAAGTTCCTCCATTTTCAGGGTCTTCTGAAGGGTAATGAACCATTTCGCTTCATCAAAAATGGTTGCGGAGCCTTTCTTCTGCCAGTTATCCGGTACTGTATAATAGTGAAGAGAGAGTCCGTTCATATATCTGGCGGATTCCTTCATCATTATCTCTGTCCACTTGTAATCTTCCACATTGGCTCCACTGGCAATTTTGTACATCCCCGGAGCACGCATAAAGGTTGAGAACTGGCGATAAATATCCGAATAATACTCGGGTCGCATGTTTCCGCCACAACCCCAGGTTTCATTTCCTACTGCCCAATACTTTACATTCCAGGGCTTTTCGCGTCCGTTTTGTTTGCGAAGTTTGGTCATCGGACTCTCGTTCGAGGAAGTGACATATTCGACCCATTCGGAAGCCTCACGTACCGTTCCACTCCCTACATTCAGGTTGACATAGGCATCTGCACCAATCAGCTCACAGAAATCAAGAAATTCATGTGTTCCGAAACTATTGTCTTCCGTAACGCCGCCCCAGTGCACATTGATGATGGAAGGTCTCTCCGATTTGGGACCAATACCGTCTTTCCAGTGATAGGTGTCAGCGAAACATCCCCCGGGCCAGCGAATCAAAGGTACGCTCAGATCTTTTAATGCATTGACCACATCAGAACGGTACCCCCGGATGTTTGGGATATCAGATTTCTCACCAACCCAAATACCGCCATATATACAATGTCCCAGGTGTTCGGCAAAATGGCCGTAGATGGCCTTATCGATTTTTGCCCCCGGTTGGTCTGCATGAACAACAATTGCGGATTGTGCCATTCCAACTAACGAAAAGCCAGCAAAAACAAGGCTTAGCATAAAAGAAAACAGAATGGATTTTTTCATCTTCAGGAATTTTAGATCGTTGAAGTAAAAATACGCATTTTCTGATATCCGCCAAAACTGCCCGGCAGCCTCCCGCAATTTTGAAAATTTTGAAAAAAAACATCATTTAGCATAACCTTCAGCTCAAATATGTCTTTATATTTGATGAATCTGACATCAGGATGGGTAAAGTTTTAAGCATCCAGCGTCATGCTGAACACCGCTATCCCTCGTTTGAAACGAGGGATGACAGCATGACGTTCTGCCATTTTACTACATTGATCACTCAATTTATACAACATACAATATGCATCTACTAGGAATCGACATTGGGAGCTCATCCGTTAAGGCATCAATTGTTGATGGTAATACTGGAAAATCCATTGCCTCGGCGTTCTACCCCAAACAGGAAATGAAGATTATGGCCTTGCAGTCCGGATGGGCTGAACAATCCCCGGAAACATGGTGGCAGAACCTTAAACTTGCTATCAGTGATGTTTTGAATACCTCGAAAACCGACCCCAAAACGATTGATTCCATCGGTATTTCTTACCAGATGCACGGACTGGTAGTGGTAGACAAGAATAAGAATGTACTGCGCCCCTCTATCATCTGGTGCGACTCCCGCGCTGCAGTTTACGGAAATAAGGCTTTTAAAGATCTGGGAGAAGAAAATTGCCTGGCCAGCCTGCTCAATTCACCAGGAAATTTTACCGCGTCCAAACTGATGTGGGTGAAGGAAAATGAACCAGAATTATATCGCCAGATAGACAAGATTATGTTACCGGGAGATTATATTGCCATGAAGCTGTCGGGAGAGATTCAGACCACTGCCAGCGGATTATCAGAGGGAATTCTTTGGAATTTCAAGGAGGATGCCGTGGCAAAAAGCATCCTAAACTATTACGGATTTGCTCCTTCCCTGATTCCCGCCATCGTTCCGACTTTTTCGGTACAATGTGTCGTCAATGCTCAGGCGGCCGCCGAACTCGGTCTTGCCGAAGGCACCAAAATCAGTTACCGCGCAGGAGATCAGCCCAATAACGCTCTTTCCCTGAATGTTCTGAACCCGGGTGAAATAGCTACAACAGCCGGCACTTCCGGCGTTGTGTATGGCGTCAGTGGAGAGGTAAAATATGACCCACTTTCCAGGGTTAACACCTTTGCTCACGTCAATCATACCAAAAAGGATCCCCGCTTAGGCGTTTTGCTCTGCATCAACGGAACGGGTATATTGAATTCCTGGCTCAACAAATTTGTTGGCAACAAACAATTTTCTTACCAGGAAATGAACGACAAAGCGGCCACAGTAGCCATCGGATCGGAAGGCCTGAGCATTCTACCTTTCGGAAACGGAGCAGAACGCGTCCTGCAGAACAGAAACATCGGGGCTCAGATTTCAGGACTGGGATTCAACACCCACACAGATGCCCACCTGTTCAGGGCAGCCCAGGAAGGCATTGTCTTCTCGTTCAGATATGGCATGGAGATCATGGAAAACATAGGGATCCACGCAAAGGTTATCCGGGCGGGAAAAGCCAATATGTTCCTCAGTCCGGTATTCCGGGATACCCTCGCGGGAGTCACAGGTGCCACCATAGAACTCTATGATACAGATGGTTCGGTCGGAGCCGCCAGGGGAGCCGGAATCGGTTCCGGATATTATGCATCGGCCAGTGAGGCATTTTCCAGTCTGCAAAAACTTGATACAGTCCGGCCTGACGGCTCAAAAAAGGATCAGTACGAGGAAGCCTACCAAAACTGGAAAATCCAGCTTGAGAAACAAATAAAAAACATATAATCTCAAATTTAAAATTTCAATGTTATGACAGTTTTTAAGGGAAACAAAGAGTACTTTCCTGGTATTGAACAGATTAAGTACGAAGGACCACAATCAAAAAATCCGCTGGCCTTCAAATATTATGATGCGAATAAGGTAGTCATGGGTAAAACCATGAAAGAATATCTACGCTTTGCAGTTGCCTATTGGCACACTTTCTGCGGCGATGGCGGCGATCCGTTCGGTCCGGGAACCCAAATTTTTCCGTGGGTAGGCTCCTCCGACAAGATGACCGCCGCAAAAGAAAGAATGGATGCAGCTTTTGAATTCATCAGCAAGATTGGCGCTCCTTTCTATTGCTTCCACGATACCGATGTGGTAGGAGACGGATCCGTGTTTGAAATTGAAAAACGCCTCGCTGACATGATCGATTTCATCAAGGAACGTCAGAAGGCTACCGGAATCCAGTTACTTTGGGGAACTGCCAATGTTTTCTCCAATCCACGTTACATGAACGGTGCATCCACCAATCCTGATTTCAATGTTTTAACTAATGCTGCTGTTCAGGTCAAAAACGCCATGGAGGCAACGATTGCCCTGGGTGGTACCAATTATGTTTTCTGGGGTGGACGCGAAGGGTATATGAGCCTGCATAATACGGATACCAGAAGAGAGCTGGAGCACATGGGTAGATTCCTCACCGTTGCCCGCGACCATGCCCGTAAATTAGGTTTCAAGGGTACTTTCCTGATTGAACCGAAACCTATGGAGCCAATGAAACATCAGTATGATTTTGATACACAAACAGTTATAGGATTCCTAAAGTCCCACGGATTGGAAAACGATTTCAAACTGAATATCGAGGTAAACCACGCTACCCTGGCTGGACACACCTTTGCCCACGAACTCCGTATGGCACGTGACACTAAAATGTTCGGTTCCATCGATGCCAACAAAGGCGACTATCAAAACGGATGGGACACAGACGAATTCCCAACAAATATTTATGAAGTTGCCGAGGCGATGCTGGAAATTATCCAGGCAGGAGGATTCACCACCGGAGGCATCAATTTCGATGCCAAAACACGACGTAATTCTACTGATCTGGAAGATATCTTCATTGCACATGTAAGCGGAATGGATGTTTTTGCCCGTTCGCTGGTTATCGCGGATAAGATCCTAAAAGATTCAGACTATTTGAAACTGAAGGCTAACCGTTATGCTTCCTACGATGCTGGCAAAGGAGCTGAGTATGAGTCCGGTAAGCTGACCCTGAATGACCTCTGTCATGTTGCAAAAGCGGCAGGCGAGCCAAAACAAATCAGTGGCAAACAGGAAATGTTAGAACAGTTAATCAATTGCTATATATAATACACGCATACAGCAAGAAGGAAGGCAATGCAACCTTCCTTCTTGCCTACTTAATTTAAAGTCTAAAATTTAGCAAGCAATCACCAGCACTGGCAAAACATGTCATTCATCGATACTTCTTCAAAATCCGGAACAAGCGCCTATCAGACCGGCAACCCGATGTACATCATTATGTTAACACTGGTGGCAACTTTGGGCGGACTGCTTTTTGGTTATGACACAGCAGTGGTCAACGGAGCAGAAAAATCGATTGTCGAATTTTATATTGCAAAGATCACTGATCCCTCCCAATACAGCTACGCAATTAGTGTCATTTCGCAATATAAAGTGACTATGGTATTGGTTTTGTACTTGGTTTTCTTTATCATATCCGGACAGATCGTCAAACTTCTGGGCAAGAAAAAAGGCTTGATTTCCGGTGGAATTATTCTAGGTTTGCTGACAATTTGGGTAGTCACTTTCCTTTCCAAAGCGATTCCAAATGATCCAGCCACCTTGAAAGATTCGGTCGATACCATCAAAGGTTTTGTCATTGCAAGTGCGCTGATTGGCTGTGTGATAGGTGGTTCTGTTGCAGGGTTCATATCCCGTGCACTCGGACGTAAAAACGGACTGTTCATCGCTGCAACAGCCTTCTTCATTTCGGCGATCGGTGCCTGGAATCCGGAGGGACTGAACTTCTTCGGTACGCTGCCAGTCTATTCTTTTGTCATCTACAGGATCATTGGCGGCATCGGTGTTGGCCTCGCTTCCATGATCTCCCCGATGTACATTGCGGAGATCGCGCCCGCAAAGATTCGTGGTAAGCTGGTATCATTCAATCAGTTCGCGATCATCTTCGGCATGTTCGTCATTTATTTCGTCAACTACTTCATTGCCAGACTTGGTGATGAGCAATGGCTGATCACCGACGGCTGGCGCTGGATGTTTTTCTCAGGAGCCATCCCTGCCGGGATATTCATCGTACTTCTTTTCTTCATTCCGGAAACACCCCGTTACCTAGTGCTGAAAGGCCAGGAGGATAAGGCCCTGAAAGTTCTGGAGAAGATTGCCGGCAAACAACAGGCCAGCATCATTTTGGAAGAGATCAAAGGTACCCTGCACGAGGCCAACGCACCGTGGATGTCTTATGGCTTTCTGATCATTTTCGTAGGAATAATGCTCTCTGTATTTCAGCAGTTTGTGGGTATCAATGTGGTGCTTTATTATGCCGGAAACATCTTCCGCAACATGGGAGCCTCCACCGATAGTTCACTGCTTCAGACCATTATCGTAGGAGCTGTTAACCTGGTTTTCACGGTAGTGGCTATCTTGACAGTCGACAAATTCGGACGTAAACCGCTGATGATCATTGGTTCGCTGGGAATGGCTTTCAGCATGATTTTACTTGGATTTACTTTCTTTTTGGGTCAGACGGGCGGAATCCTGACCCCGCTGCAAGGATATGCTGCCCTGGCATTTATGCTCCTCTATACGGCTTCTTTTGCCATGAGCTGGGGACCTGTATGCTGGGTGCTGTTATCTGAAATTTTTCCAAACTCCATACGCGCAGCCATGTCCATTGCCGTTGCAGCTCAGTGGATTGCCAACTGGATTGTTTCCCTGACTTTTCCGATGATGAACGACAATGTTTGGCTGACCAGCCAGTTTAACCATGGTTTCTCTTACTGGATTTACGGGATTATGGGTATTCTATCTGCTCTGTTTGTCTGGAAGATGGTTCCCGAAACCAAGGGAAAAACGCTTGAGTCAATGGAAGGTTTATGGCTGAAGAAGAAATAGGATTGAAGGTTTGTTTTTGTAAATGAATATTGTACTTTTGCCCCTGCTGAAAACAGAAACCATTAATATGGAAGAAGGCTCGAGTAGATACTTAATATTTATCCTGATGTAGTCGGGATGATCGGCCTTTTATCCGACCTCCTGAGCTATTTCAAAAAAAGCAAAGGAGGCTTGTATGACTTCAACAGTCCCATTTTTTCTAAGCCGTATAGTTGGTGCCAAAGTTCATGGACCGGAAGGTTATTTGATCGGTACCGTCAAGGATTTGTTGCTCAGTTCGGAGCTGTCCACGAATCAGGAGACCATGGAGAAACCTGTGGTTCAAGGTATTTCCATCCAAATCGACAAGGATATCAAACATTTTTCCTTCGATCACTTTGATGTCTCCAAAAGGAATAAGAAGCTCTTTGTAATCTGCCACAAGCTGGAAGAGCTGACTGAAAGCAAAAAAGATGAGAGCATTCCGCTGGCTGCTTTGGTAATGGATAAGCAGATCGTCGATCTTAATGGTCGCAAAGTAGTTCGCGTCAATGACGTCAGGCTGGCCACTATCAACAATATCACCTATGCCATCGCTGTGGATGTCGGCATCGAAGGACTCCTGAGAAGAATCGGCATCGGACAACCCGTTAAACTTTTGTTCTCCCTGATAAAAGCTGAAGTCCCCTCCAAATTCATTTCGTGGGACGATATGGAGGCTATTGATTACTCTAATCTTAGCATCAAACTTACTTCGACTTTCTCCAAACTCAATACCCTCCACCCTTCCGATCTTGCAGACATCATCGAAGACCTGGATAACCGCTCGCGTCAGTCGGTCTTTCAATCCCTGGATGAGGAGATGGCGGCCGACGTTCTGGAAGAGATGGAACCAAAAGCTCGGCTCAAGATTATCGAGGGAATGTCGGTCGAAAAAATGGCCGACGTCCTGGAGAAAATGCCTGCCAATGAGGCTGCCGATATTCTCGATGAACTGGAAGCAGACAAGGCTGAGATGTTGCTGAATGAGATGGAAGCCGTATCATCCTCAGAAGTTCGCGAACTGCTGGAATATGAAAATTACGAGGTAGGCAGTATCATGACAACTGAGATCCTTGCTTACGATGAGGAAACTACCGTGGAGGCTGTCTTTAGAGATTTGCGACTCAGTCAGCCTGAAACTGAATCGATGTTCGGATTCTTTGTCATCAATAAGAACAATGAACTGATCGGTACGCTCACCTTCAGGGACCTGGCGGTTGCTGAACCTACCGTGAAGTTATCTGACATCATGAATGACGACCCGATCTTTTTATATGACGAACAGAAAATTGACGATGTGGCTGAACTGGTCTCCAAATACAATCTGCTGGCAATACCCGTGATCAATGATAGTAAACAGCTCGAAGGGATGGTTGTCATTCATGATGTTATCGAGGATTTGGTAAATAAAAGAAGGACCAATAAAAAATAGAAGGTACAGGCATGTTTAAAGACAAACTGAAAAGAAGATCCCTGCTCAAAAGAATTGGAATCTTCCTTGCTGTTTTAGGTCCCGGAATCATCACCGGAAGTGTGGATAATGACGCAGGAGGTATTACAACCTACTCTGTTGCAGGCGCTTTGTACGGATACAACCTGATCTGGACTCTGATTCCATCCTTTCTGGTGCTGGTCGTGATTCAGGAAATGAATGCCCGTATGGGGATTGTCACAGGAAAAGGTCTTGCCGATTTGATCCGGGAAAATGCGGGTGTCAAAATTACCTTTTTTATTTTCCTTGCCCTGATTTTTGCCGATATCGGCAACACAACCACAGAATTTGCAGGTGTTGCGGGAAGTATGGAGTTATTCCATGTGAGTAAATACATTTCTGTACCGGTCGTTGGTGTAATGGTCTGGCTGCTCGTCGTCAAAGGAACCTATAAGATTGCTGAACGGATCTTCCTGCTGTTCAGCGTTTCGTTGCTTACTTATGTGGTCTCAGCGATCTTGGGAAAACCGCAATGGTCGGAAATCGGACACAGCATTATCCATCCCGATTTTCCTGTTAACGGTGAAAGCCTGGCAATGATCATCGGCGTCATTGGTACCACTATCGCTCCCTGGATGCTGTTTTACATGCAATCGTCTGTGATTGAGAAAGGTCTAAAGATGAAAAACTACAGATATACCCTTATCGATATCCTGGTAGGATGTATCGTGACGGTTGTAGTAGCATTCTTCATCATCGTGGCCTGTGCCTCGACCCTTCATGTAAACGGTATCAAAATTGAGGAAGCAAAAGATGCTGCCATGGCATTGCAACCGCTGGCTGGTCAGTTTGCTGCTCATGTCTTCGCATTTGGTTTGTTCGTTGCCTCGATCTTCTCAGCAACAATTTTGCCTCTTGCGACCTCCTTTTATGTCTGCGAAGCCTTCGGATTTGAAGCAGGGATCGACAAAAAATGGGAGGAAGCACCTGAATTTTTTACGCTTTACACCTCAATCCTTGTCATTTCTACCGGGATAATCCTACTTCCAAACGCCCCGTTGATATCAATTTCGTTATGGTCGCAGGTTATCAATGGACTGCTTCTGCCCGTTTTTCTGGTTTGTATGATCTTGCTGGTTAACAACAAGAAAATTATGGGCGAGTATGTGAATAAACCGCTCAACAACATCATTGGTTGGAGCACGGTGATCGTACTGGTCCTTCTTTCTGCCATGCTTCTGATATCCCAGATTTTGAAACTGTTCTAGAATATATAGTTCCACAGTAGACCTCCGTTTTTCATTGATTGAAAGCGGCATTCGGATGAAAATTATTCTCTTTATGCTGAATCGGTTTTTTTTTGCCTCAAAGTGCATTTAGTTTTGTACAAACACTAAAAGTTACAAAAATGAAAACGATCGCATTAAGATTAGCTGGCATCTCGCTTTTGATTATGATGATAGCAGGTTGCTCAAAGACAGACCCGGGTGTTGGCTCAGCAACATTGAAAAATGCAATGATCAGCAGCACACAGAATTTGAACAATGCCATGACGGAGATTACCTCCAATCAGGCATTTCAGTTGTTATCCATCAGCAGCTCAGGAATGACCTATAAATCCGGTACAGTTTACCTTGCAAATATTCCATTGGATCTGATTAAGGGCGTCTATGATTACAAGGCGTTAAAGACCGATGAAAGCAAAACTTATCCGTTGATAAAGTTCTTCACTAAAAGCACAGACGTCAGCAGGATGGTAATCAATATGCCTTTAGCCAAGCTGAAAAAACCATATAACATGAAAATTTTCCTCAAGGCAGATTCAGCGTTAACGAACAATTTCTCCATATCTGTCACTGATTATCACAACAATTACAACAGTTACCACGATTTTGACTATATTAATGTCGCTGATATAAGCATCGACAAAGCCAATGCAGGCAGTCTGAACATCAAATCTGTCGTCAGTCCAACTACCGGTACCCAATATGCTTCCCAGTTCGCATTCAGCAACGGATACACAGCCAAATATGCCTATGCTTCAGGAGATACAACCGTTTCGAGCTTTACCATATTGAAAGACAATACCATTTTGTATCAGGAAAAACTGCTGACTCTCAGAAAAGATACAGGAAGATTTGGTCATGAACGCCAGTATATTCTGACTATTGGTGATATCAGGATTGTCAGAAGTAGCGGCCAGGGCCCTCAGGTTTATGTAAAGAATGTTCTTCAGCCAAAAGCAATTATTACTGTTGAGGATAAAGATGAAAATGAGCAGTCAGAACACTCTGTTTGCGACAAGAGAGATATTAAGATCACCTTTGAAGATGGTACAGTTTCTACGGTATCAACTTTAATAGGCAATTCGATTAGCGACATCTCAACCCTGTTTAAATCGCTTCATGAGGTTTATTTTGCAGCCTATGTGGTCGACTGGATTGGGTACGATATTTTTTACAAACGATAAAAGCACCAAGTATTTACACACTGATGTTGGTTTTTTTCCAGGTTACTTTTGTGGGATTTGAGCTCCCGCGATGATCGCCAGATCAAAGCGGGAGTTTTTTTGCATTCATTTTCAGAAAATCGCGTTAAACAAATAACCAACAATCATAATTCCCGAGGCAACAATCCCTGCAAAAGTCAGGATTAAAGGCATTTTCAATACCTTCTTCAGAATGATCATTTCTGGTAAAGATAGACCGATGACTGCCATCATAAACGCCAGCGAAGTACCGAGTGATGCTCCTTTTTCAATCAGAACTGAAACAATAGGGATAATCCCTGCAGCATTGGAATAGAGCGGAACTCCTATAAGAACAGATAGCGGGACACTGTACCACACCGACTTACCCATAAGTGCGGCCATATAATCTTCCGGAACATAGCCATGTGCGCCAGCGCCAACAGCAATACCAATGGCAACATATATCCACACTTTTCCAACAATTTCCTTCACTGCTTCATATCCGAATTTCAGGCGGTCGGCAAAACGCTGTTTTTCAACATCCTCTTCAGAATCTCCGACTTTGGTCTGGTACACCCAATCCTGAACCCAATGTTCCAGCTTCAACTTCCCAATAACCCAACCAGCCGTGATGGCAATTACAAGGCCCGTAGCAACATAAATAGCCGCAACTTTCCATCCAAACATTCCAAATAACAGGATTACTGCAACTTCATTGATCATAGGCGCTGCTATCAAAAAAGAGAATGTAACTCCCAAAGGAACACCGGATTCTACAAAACCTAAAAACAAAGGGATAGCAGAACAGGAACAGAAAGGAGTTACAACACCCAATAAAGAGGCCATAATATTACCCGTAAATACGGATTTTCCTTCAAGTGCTTTCCGGGTACGGTCTGCAGAAAAATAGGACCGGATGATACCCACAAAAAAAATGATCAGGGTTAAAAGCAAAAGAACTTTAGGCAACTCATAGATAAAGAACCGGATGGATTCGGTCAGTTGGGTTCCTTTGTTCATACCTAATACGCTATCAACCAGCCAATCTGTCATAGGCTGTAGGTTGTGGTAAATCAGGTACCAAATTGGCAGCACTAAAACTGGTAGCCAAAGTTTTCGATTATTTTTCATAACAACCTGAATAGTATATAATAAACTCCTACGCCAATAAATAGAATAGCCACCAGTCGCCGGAACCAGATTTCAAAACTCTTCATTCTGTTGTAAACTCCTCCGATAGAACCAACGGAATAAGCAATTAGCCACGAAAAGATGATTACTGGAATGCCTGTTGCCAAGGCAAAAACCAAGGGTAAATAGAGACCTGAAACACTTGAAACAGTCATGGGAACAAGCATCCCAAAATAAAGGACACCGCTATAGGGGCAGAAAGCCAGGGCAAAAACCACACCCAGTAGCATGGAGTCCAAGTATCCCCATTTCGTTTTATTTTCCATTTTTGATGTTAGCCCACTTAGGCCGGGGAACTTTATTTTAATGACATCGAGCATAAACAATCCGATCAAAATCAACAACGGACCCAACACCTTCTCACCATACCTTTGAAAGAAGCCTGAAAATTTAAATTGATCTGCACCAAAATAGATTATAAGTGGAATTGTTGTGTATGATATAGCACGACCCAGCGTATAGAGTAATCCATTTGCAAAAACACGATTGCGATTCTCGATATCCTTACTAATAAAGCCAACAGCGGTGATATTAGTTGCCAGCGGACAGGGACTGATAGCAGTCATTAACCCTAAAACCATTGCCGAAAGCCATGGCATCGTACTGTTTTCTAAAAGATTGGCTAAAAAATCCATTCGTGCAAAGACTTAAAGGCCATCTACCTTCTGTTTGATAATGGATTTTAGTTTGGCCGGATTTGTTCTTGCATACATAAATCCTTCATTGGTAAGATTGATTTGCTTGTCACCTTTTACAAACAGCAGCGTCTGACCTGAAACCTTAAGCCTGACAGCAATCGTTTTGCTGGAGGCATCATCCAGATTGATAGCCTTAAATGTTGCCCTGCCCGGATAAAGACTTTCGATATCGGCCTTTGCTTCAGCCTCAACTGCTTTGCAGGTCACACATCGGGCGTTGAAATGGAAATAATAGGCTTCAATTTTACTTGCTGTTTTAAAAGATGTTTCCTTTTGTGTGTTCTGGGCAACACCTAGGAAGCTTCCTATTACCATGAAGGCCAAACTTAAGATAAATGTTTTCATAACATCTGATTTACTTTGTTAACACTTGTTTGATCTCTTCTGCAGAGGGAACACGGCCTTTAATCGCAACTTTCCCATTGACGACCAGGGCAGGGGTTGTCATGACACCATATTTCATGATCTCAACGATATCTTCAACCTTGGTTACAATGGCATCTATCCCATTTTGTGCTACGACGTCGCGTGTCAGTTTCTCCAGCGTCTTGCACTTTGAGCAGCCAGGACCTAAAATTTTGATTTCCATAATATCTTCATTTTTCAGTTTGACAATTATTTGGGTTTACAGGACCATTCAGGAATTTATTGAATAGTTCCTGGGCCTTCGCCCAATTTTCTTTGTTTAAACAATATTTAATCCGGGGTGCTTCAATTTCGCCCTGTATTAAACCGGCATCTTTCAATTCCTTCAGGTGTTGCGAAAGTGTTGACTTGACGATGGGAAGAACTTCAGTCAGATCGCCACTGTAACAGCAGGATTGTTTGGATAAAAGTTCGAGCACGTACATCCTGATCGGATGCCCCATTGCCTTGGCAAATCGGGCAGCCTGTTTATGGTCTTTCGAAATAATTTCTTTTAACATCATTCGTAGTTCGTGAAATTACGAACAAAGTAAACTGATTTTTATGAACTGTGCAAATAAATTTTTTATCTTTAGAAACTCTGAAAAACCCGAAACCACATGATCACAGGCGAACTTAAATCACAGATAGACAAGATATGGACCGATTTCTGGACGGGTGGCATCGCGAACCCGCTCACAGTTATCGAGCAGTTTACTTACTTGCTTTTTATCCGCAGGCTCGACGAAATTCAGCTTACGAAAGAGAAACAGGCCAACCTGGTCGGCGTTCCTGTTAAAGATCCTGTTTATACGGAAGAGGAAAAGCACCTGCGATGGAGTAGTTTTCGGAACAGCGATCCCGAGACCATGTACCACCTCTTTCAAAAAGAGAATGGAGTGTTCGATTTCATGAAGAATGTGGGAGCCCGCGGCTCGATCTTTGCCGGTTTCATGAAGGGCGCTACCTTTATGATCCCCACACCCAGGCTTTTAGACATGGTGGTACAGCAGATCGACAAGATCAGGATGGAGGACCGCGACACCAAGGGCGACCTCTACGAATACCTGCTCTCCAAAACTGCCACCGCCGGCACCAACGGACAATTCCGCACGCCCCGTCATATTATCAAAATGATGGTGGAGATGGTGAAACCTCAAAAAGATGATACCATTTGTGACCCGGCCTGCGGCACAG
Organism: Prolixibacteraceae bacterium; assembly: GCA_036508555.1. Taxonomy (GTDB): domain Bacteria; phylum Bacteroidota; class Bacteroidia; order Bacteroidales; family Prolixibacteraceae; genus CAINVV01. The sequence continues at coordinate 46,018 of DATCHD010000028.1, read as the reverse complement.
CCGGCTTTTTGGTCGCGGCTGGCGAATATTTCCACCAATACCATGCGGATTGGTTCATGGAATCTTCCTTCCGGGAACACTACAACACTAAAATGTTTACAGGCGCCGAATTCGATGCCACCATGATGCGGATTGCCGCCATGAACCTGCAGTTGCATGGAATTGAGCATCCGATTCTGATAAGCAAGGACGCGCTCAGTGAATCGAACAGCGGGATGAGCGACCAGTATTCGCTGATATTGGCCAATCCGCCTTTCAAGGGAAGTCTCGATTATGATGCCGTGGAAAGCAGTATCCTCAAAAGGGTGAAGACAAAAAAGACAGAATTGCTTTTCCTCGGCCTGATGCTGCGGGCGCTCAGGACCGGAGGCCGTTGCGCGGTGATCGTTCCTGACGGTGTGATGTTTGGTTCCTCCAATGCCCACCAGCAGATCCGGCAGGAATTGGTAGAGAATCAGCGTTTGCAGGCGGTCATTTCGATGCCCAGCGGCGTGTTCAAACCTTATGCAGGAGTGAGCACGGCGATTTTATTCTTCACCAAAACCAACTCTGGCGGGACGGACCAGGTCTGGTTTTACGACATGCAGGCGGATGGTTTTTCGCTCGACGACAAGCGCAATCCGATCGCCTCCAATGATATTCCCGACATCATCAACCGCTTTGATAATCTGGAGGCTGAGCAAAGCCGAAGCCGTGTTGATAAAAGTTTCCTCGTCCCCTTCTCCGAAATCAAATCCAACAACTGGGATCTCAGCATCAACCGCTACAAGGAAATTGAACATGAGGAAGTTGCCTACGACGCTCCAACTGCTATTATTGAGGATATCAAGCATCTCGATGCCGAACGGTCCGAAGCCCTGAAAAAATTGGAGGAACTGCTGAGATGAAAGTCAATATTTCGAGTGTAATTGAAAAACCAATTACTGGTGAATGGGGAGAGGATGGCGGAAATATTAAAATTCTGCGTACAACTAATTTCACCAATGAAGGTCGTATTAAATTTGATGAAGTTGTCACACGGAATATCGAAGCAGGAAAGGTTGCTTTGAAGAAACTTAAACGTGGTGATATTATCATCGAAAAATCTGGTGGAAGTCCAAATCAACCGGTTGGCAGAGTTGTTTTCTTTGATGAAAACGAGACATATTTATGCAATAACTTCACCTCAATATTGAGACCTGTCACTAATAAAATCCACCCTAAATACTTGCATTACATCTTGTTTTGTAATCATAAATTTGGCGTCACAAATAGCTTTCAAAACAAGACAACAGGTATTATCAATTTAAAGCTGCAACGATATATTGACGAAATCCAAATCCCCCTCCCCCCTCTCTCCATCCAAAAGAAGATTGCCGACATTTTGGATGCCGCCGATTTGTACCGGCAAAAAACCAAAACCCTAATTGAAAAATACAACCAACTTGCCCAGTCACTCTTTCTGGAAATGTTTGGGGGCCTAAAAGGTGAAAAATGCACTTTAGATTTATGTTGCGAATTAAATCCCAAAAAATCAGAAATATCTCATTTAGAAAGAACTACAATCGTCTCATTTGTTCCAATGGCAAGTGTTTCTGAAAAAGGAGAATTACAATTGGAAGACAACCGAGAACTTTGTGATGTATGGAATGGATTTACATTTTTCAAGGAAAATGATGTTGTGTTTGCAAAGATCACCCCATGCATGGAAAACGGAAAGGGAGCGATCATGAAAAATCTAAAGAATGGAATTGGTTTTGGAACGACTGAATTTCATGTACTGAGACCAATCGAGAAAGTTTCAAGTCCAACTTGGCTTTATTATTTAACAACAAATGAAAAGTTCAGAAAAGAAGCTGAGAAAAATATGACTGGTAGTGCGGGTCAAAAAAGAGTCCCAATCGACTTCTTTAGAAAATATCAAGTAATATGTCCTCCAATTACCCTCCAAACCCAATTCGCCGACCGCATCCAACTCATCGAAGCCCAAAAGCAGCAAGCCCAATCCAGTCTTAAAAAAGCCGAAACCCTGTTTAACAGCCTATTGCAAAAGGCGTTCAAAGGCGGGTTTGGGGAGGACTTTTCTAATAAAGCAATTTTTCTTGCTTAAAATGTCTTCTTATATGATCTTCCAGAGAGTGGCAACATAGATAGCTTTTTTGATTGAATATCAACCTAATGCAAGCGTCAACCTCTATTGGAATAGAGGAGGATTGCTTATGGTAGGAAAAATAATTTCTTCAACATGTTTGAATAAAAATAGATTTTCTATTACTTTATTGACCGTTCTATTGTTCAGCAATTCATTGTGCACCACATCCAACATCCTTAATCTTCCAGAGTATAGTTCTTTTAGTAAGCTAATCCTTTCAGCTTTAAACAGGTGTATTACAACATCCGCATCTAAAAGAATCAAAACTTTCTCACTCTGTGTCATTTTCTACAGGGGCAAATGGATCAAGATTTATGGCATTGAGCAATTCCATATAATGTGATTCCGAAATTATTTCGTCCTGATACAACTTGTCAACACGCATTGCATAATCTCCGATTATTTTATCCGCATTTCCAGGTCTGTAAAGATGTTCATCATAACCTAACTTTAAAGCCATACCAATTTTACCAGTGCTGAATTTGTCAAAATAGGATTTATCCACATATTCCAGTTCACATAAACGATATATGACAGCATTGACCGATAATCCATAGTATTGCTGGATCCTGAAGAGTGTTTCTGTACTGATCTGATTTTTATTTTTCTTCTCAAGATCAGGAATGAGCTGAATAATGCCATTTTCAGGCATCAACAAGCATGCTGCGAAAAAATCGGCCTTCTTCTCTACCGGATCCACCTGCTTGTCAAAAAGTCCAGTATTACACCTTTGTGAGGTGAAATTCTCCTGACAAAAAAGGTGATAAATCTCATGTCCAATGGTAAAATGCTGTTTCCCTATGCTGTGGTTTTGATTGATTAAGATAAAATTGAGATTCCCGTCAGCTTTGATGGCCATTCCACCAAATTTTTCAGACAATGGTTTGAACAAGGTAATAATATTGGTTTTTAGCAAAAGGCTGTTCAATTGGATGGGATCAGTTGACCCATAACCATTTTGGCCTCTGAAAGTAGAGGCCTTTTCTCCAATCTCATTCCAAAGCAAGCTATTTTTTCTCATTGGCAATCCTAACAATTCTAATATAGTTTTTAACCACTTTTTGGAAAGAAGCAATACTTTTTATGTCTTGCTCTTCAAACCCCTCACTACGAAAAGCAAAAGCCAGGTTTGCCATTTTATGGGCGGTATCAGGTTCAATCAAATCGTCAAGCTCTATTCCAAAAAGATCTACCAGTCTTGTCAGATTGAAAAGGGAAATTTCCCTCTCAGCCGATTCATATTTGCTTAAAGTCGTTCTGTCTATCCCCAAATATACTGCAATATGATCCTGTGAATAACCAAATTTCTGGCGATAATTTTTTATGTTATTGCCAACAATTGTCCCAAATTCCATAGCCTTTTCGTTTTTTTCTTTCGTTTCTGTCACAAATATACCAATATTTTAATAATACAAATATTTCGTGATCATTAAAAAATTGCCAATAAACAATCACATCGGAAAGGTAACTATTATTAATTGTATTAATTTCAATGATTTAATTCTATCCACAATGTATTTGAAGTAAAATTTTGTCTACATAAATATAATATAATTTTGTCACATATTCAAATTATTTTCAATATATTTTCTAAATTCATGTCTGTCTTTTCAAAAGAAATGCAAATTGATGGGTTTGTAGTTTATTGTACAAATAATTATACCCAATAGCTCTTGCATTTGACATAATTCATGATTACCTTCATCCTCCCTAATCTGTTGACCTTACAGACGAACTGATGTGTAACTTTTCTTTTCTTCAAAACGAATTTCCTGAGATCTTCTCCGAGGCTACTGAGGCGGAAAAGTACACCTTTAACACTCCAAAATATGGTGCGCTAAGTTGTCGCAGCGCCCTCGAAAAGGCTGTTAACTGGCTGTATGAGAACGATTCAGACCTTATCCGACCCTACGATACCAAACTCTCAACCCTGATCCACGAACCTTGTTTCCGAAATATTCTTGAACCCCGTATGTTTCAGGAGATCAATGTGATTCGTATGAATGGCAACCAAGCGGCCCACGGAAAAAATGTCAGCAGACAAGAGTCACTCGTCTCTTTGAAATGTCTCTTTCGGTTCCTTTCGTTCCTCAGCATCAGTTACAGCGAAGAAAATCCGGTAATACCGGCCTTTGATGAGAAGCTCATTCCGGATGGAGACGTGAAAGAGAAGAACATCAGGGAGTTGAATGATAAAATCGATGAGCTGACTGCTCAAACTGTTACACTCACCCAGGAACGTTTAAGGACGGAAGAGCTGGCAAAAAACAACGAATTGTTGAGACTTCAGCTGGAACGCCAAAAAGAGGAGTTCACAGCCCGCAAAAGAGAAAGGCAACATATTCCGGGCGGAAACCCTGCCATTCCTGAATTGATACCAGAATCAGTTACCAGGAAGATATACATCGACAGTCTGCTGGCAGAGGCGGGCTGGGAGAGGCTCCGGTTGGGCCGTGAACTGGAATACGAAGTGAATGGGATGCCGTTATCCACCAATCCTACCGGAATTGGGTACGTCGACTATGTGCTTTGGGGCGATAATGGGTTGCCTCTTGCTGTTATTGAGGCCAAAAAAACGAGTGTCGATGCGCGCAAAGGCAGGCACCAGGCGGAATTGTACGCCAATTGCCTCGAAAAGAGGACGGGACAACGTCCGGTTATTTTCTACACCAACGGCTTCGAAAGCCATATCTGGGATGACACATTTTACACCTATCGTGAAATTAGTGGTTTTTATACCAAAGATGAACTTCAATTGCTTGTGGACCGCCGGAAATCAAGGCAAGATCCGCGAAATTTCAAGGTCGATATCAATATTGTAGAAAGGCCCTATCAGCTCGAAGCCATAAAAAGAATCGCCGAAGAGTTGGTAAAGCTGCGCGATCAAAAGATGAAAGGCAAAAGCCGGAAAGCCCTTCTGGTTATGGCTACCGGAAGCGGGAAAACAAGGGTTTCAGCGGCTATTGTTGATATGCTATTCAAATGCAATTGGGTAAAAAGGGTGCTCTTTTTGGCCGACCGGAATGCCTTGGTTACGCAGGCTAAAAATGCTTTTAAAGAGTATTTACCCAATCTGTCGGCCATCGACCTGACCAGGGAGAAGGAAGACAACGGAACCAGGCTGGTCTTTTCGACCTACCCCACGATCATGAACAAAATTGACAGCCTGAAAGACGAAAATGGAAGATTTTACGGTCCCGGTCATTTTGATCTGATTATCATAGACGAAGCGCACCGATCTGTCTATCAAAAATATAAATCAATTTTCGAATACTTCGATTCTTTGTTGGTAGGCCTCACAGCCACTCCAAAAACTGAAGTTGACCACAATACTTATAGTTTGTTTGAAATTGAGGACAACAATCCAACTTTTGCTTATGAGTTATCCCAGGCTGTTCGGGATGGTTATCTGGTTCCTCCAAAAGCCTTGTCGGTGCCCCTCAAATTTCCAAGGGAAGGGGTTCGTTACGACGAATTAACTGCCGCGGAAAAAGCTGAATATGAAGAGAAATTTGGCGATCCGACCAAAGGTGAAGCAACGGACGAGATTGACAGCAATGCCCTGAATTCCTGGCTTTTCAATGCAGACACGGTTGATAAGGTATTGGATTACCTGATGACCAAAGGTCTGAAGACAGAGGGAGGCGATAAACTGGGTAAGAGCATCATCTTCGCCCGAAATCACAACCATGCTCTTTTTATCGAAGAGCGGTTTAACAAAAACTATCCTGAATATTCCGGGAAATTCCTTCGGGTCATTGATAACTATGAAACCAAAGCTCAGGATTTACTTGAGCGCTTCTGTTTGCCTCATGAAGAAGCGGATCCTCAGATTGCCGTTTCAATTGATATGATGGATACGGGCATTGATGCTCCGCGAGTCGTGAATCTGGTGTTTTTTAAACCGGTGAAGTCTGTCACCAAATTCTGGCAAATGATTGGACGGGGAACACGATTGTGTCCAAATTTATTCGCTCCCGGCAAGCACAAGGAATATTTCCTGATTTTTGATTTTTGCGAAAACTTTGAATATTTCAATGAATTCCCGGAAGGCATTGTTCCAACCGTCCCAAGATCAATATCTCAGCAGCTGTTTGAAACAAAACTTGAAATAGCTTTCGAATTGCGTTCAAATCCTGAATCGACAGAAGAGGATCAGAAGTTGGCGACTTTGTACATCGACGAATTACATCGACTTATTGCTACGCTTGACCAGCAAAGATTTGTGGTAAGAAAAGAATTGCGGCTGGTAAATGCATTTACTAGCCGTGAGCGATGGGAAAACCTGAATGTAGGGGACCAGGCGGATATTTGCCAACATCTTTCCAATTTACCAGCCATCGCTGACAACGAAGATGAACTTGCCAAACGATTTGATCTGATTGTACTGAATTTGCAATTGGCAATCCTGGTAGGAAACCAAAATCAGGTTTATCTGATCGGGAGAATAGCCAACATTGGGAAACAGTTGATGAAGAAGAAGAATATTCCGGCCATTCACCAGCAGCTTGAAACCATCAAAGCCGTTCAAACCGATGAATTTTGGCAAACTATTTCACTGAGCAAGTTGGAAAGAGTCAGGATTAATTTACGCGACCTGATGAAATTTATGGACAAGGACCAGAAAGAAACTGTGTATACTTTTTTTGAGGACGAACTGAATGAAAATCAGACGAAAGAGATTGAATTATTACCTGCTTATACCAATCTACAAAACTATCGTGACCGGGTGGAAAGTTTTATCCGGAACAACAAGAAATTTTTGGTTATTCACAAGATACAGAACAATATACAAATTACTCACGATGAGCTGAACTTGTTGGAACATTTGCTTTTTGAAGGGAATCTGGGTACAAAAGAGGATTACTTCAAGGAATACGGAAGAATGCCGTTGGGCCAGTTTGTTCGCAGCCTGTTGGGACTGGATCAGGCAGCTGCCAATCACCTTTTTTCTGAATTTATTCAATCCGGAAATCTGTCGGCAGATCAAATAAATTTCGTCAACACGGTTATCAGTTACCTGACAAAGAATGGCACAATCGACAAAACCATGTTGTTTGAACAGCCATTTACAGAAATCAACGATCAGGGAATAACAGGCATTTTTGATGAAGTTATGGTTGGCAAAATCATCCGGATCATCGATGAAGTGAATCGCAATGCCGTAAAGAATTTGGGATAGTCAATTTGAAACAATTAATTCATTAATATAATAAATATGAAACAGTTAGACATCAACCTGATGCATCCGGCAGAACAGATAAATGTAATCATCGGACGCATCTACCAGAGTGGAATGACTACCACCTCGGGTGGAAATATTTCCATAAAAGATGAAAATGGAGATGTTTGGATCACACCTTCAGGTGTAGATAAAGGTTCGTTGACAATAAAAGATATTGTTTGCATAAAGAAAGATGGCGCTATCTCTGGATTGCACAAACCATCTTCGGAATTTCCTTTCCACAAGGCCATCTACGAGGCCCGGCCGGAACTGAAAGCAATCATTCATGCCCACCCCCCGGGGTTGGTTGCCTTTAGTATTGCCAGGAAAGTTCCGAATACAAATATCATCCCGCAGGCACGTTTCATCTGTGGCGAGATCGGTTTCGCACCTTATGGCTGTCCGGGGAGCGAGGATCTTGGTAAGAAAATTGCAAAGGAGTTTGAGAATACCCGGTTTAAGGCCGTCATCATGGAGAACCATGGCGTAGCGCTTGGAGGAGTGGATATGATGGATGCCTACCAACGCTTCGAAACGCTGGAATTTTGCTGTCGCACGATCATCAATGCCGGGACTCTAGGTAATGTAAATACCTTGACCGACGACCAGATCGCCCAGTACAGCAACCATTTCCCAAAAAATATCATGCATTTCATGGATGTCAATTATCCCTCCCAAGAGCGTGCCTTACGTTCTGACATGGTGCGGATTATTCGTCGCGCCTGTAACCAGGGACTGATGATTTCTACTTATGGTACAGTTTCAGTTCGCTGGCAGGAAAATGATTTCCTGATAACCCCTCGCGATGTGGCCCGCTGGGACATCTTGCCGAGTGATATCGTTCAGATTAAAAGCGGAATGGCCGAGGCCGGTAAAGTACCGAGTCGTTCTGTTGCTTTGCATCAGCGTATTTATCAGCTGAATCCTCATATCAATTCGATCATCTCTACCCAACCAGTGAACCTGATGGCACACGCGGTGAGCGGACAAAAATTTGATGTCCGTACTATTCCCGAGAGCTGGATCTTTCTCCAGGATGTGCCTTCAGTTCCCTTCGGACTCCTTTACAACGATGTGGATAAGATGGCTAAATTATTCAATAGTAACCGGGTAGTATTGGTGGAAAACGACTGCGTATTCGTTACCGGAGACAAATTGCTGAACACCTTCGATTACCTCGAAGTAGCCGAATTTTCGGCAAACTCATTGGTAATGGCTTCCTCCATCGGACCGCTTCAACCCATGGGAGATAAGGAGATCGATGAACTGAGAGTGGCATTCAATGTGAAATAACTCTGATCAAATATTGTTAATCTTACCTCCCCCAATTATCCGTTCTAAAGGAAGGGACAGGCAAACCTGCGGTATTGTACAAATAACCACTGGTGACAGGGAAATTGGAAAACGCATACCGAACTGCCAAAGGTGCTTAAGCCAAGGGCCACGTTATCGAAGGAAAGTATCGCTAGAGTATCCTTGATCACCATTTTGGAAAATACAGGCGATTTGTAATTGATCCCTTTAATTCCGTACGTTTCGGCAAATGCCCGATAAGCAAGCCTCCTGGCAACAACAAATTTTTCTGCCGGATGGATGTTTTTCTCTTCACCGATGTCGATGGTACAAGCCATCCCGGAATTTGGAGTCAGTAGCCGAAGTACTTTGATCGATTGCCAGAATATATCTTCCCTCTGTTTTGTTCATCAAATTGGTATTATTTCGCGATAATCAGTTCAATCTCATTATCCCGGAAAAGCTGTAAATGGCTCTGATCGATGAACGGATCAGTAATGATATAATCGATCAGGGAAAGAGCGCCCAGGATTGCAAAAGCATTCTTGCCGATTTTAGTTGAGTCAGCGACCAGATAGGTAACATCAGATGCTTCAATCAATTCAGCAGCCTTTCTTCCGATAAGAATCTTTTTTCCCAAATTTTCCTGATTAAGCAAAGTGAAAGACTTCACACTATGCTCCACATTTTTTAAGAATGCACCTCCATGCTCACGTAGAATATACCCTTCTGATTCAAGTTTTTCCAAATCCTGACGTATGGCAACTTCAGATACCTTGAAGATTTTAGCCAGATTAATTACTTTGGCAGAACCATCCTGTTTGACAGCAATATAGAACTTCGAATCTAATATGAGGTAAGATTGGTATTGCCGTCTGGTTTCGTCAAAATCCTTCTTGAGCGAAGTCTATATAAAAGCGACAGCTTCAATATACTTTGACTGCTTCGAAAGAAAACTTGCACTGATCAAAGAAAAACAAAACTTGAACCACTAAAGTCGAAGGTTGCCATTTCTGACAACCCTATTCTCTTTTGGGACAAATGCCGGACAACAAAAAATGGATTAAGTTGATTTTAAACACTTTAACCCATTTCACTGTCGGGGTGACAGGATTTGAACCTGCGGCCTCGTCGTCCCGAACGACGCGCGCTACCAAGCTGCGCTACACCCCGATTTAATGAACGCAAATGTACTATCTTTTGGAAAATAGTTCAGAAGAAGTTCCGAAAAAAATTAGTTTAATAATTTGAACTTTACGTATAAAATAAATATATTTGACGTAAAAAAAATGGAAACAAAATTAACCCTTCATTTCGATCAGCAAATAATTGAAAAAGCCAAGGAATTTGCAGCGGCCAATAACACCAGCCTTTCACGGTTGACGGAATTTCTTTACCGCCAAATTACCTCTGGCAACTACAAAACCATCGAAGATTTTCCTGTTGCCGATTGGGTCAATCAGGTCGCAGAAGGAGAGGCTGTGTACAAGAGACGTTCAAGGAAAAGTCTGAAAGACGAATATTTCAACCAGTCCAGATGAGGCTTTTTGTTGATGCGAATATTCTCGTTGCAACATTGAACAAGGAATATCCCTTGTTTACCTGGTCCTCGCGCATACTGAGCCTGCAGGGGAAAGGAAACATTGCGCTTTTTACCTCTCCCCTCTGCTTGGCCATTGCCTTCTATTTTGCAAGTAAAAAATGCGGTGAAAAAATGGCAAGAGAAAAAATCGGGTTGCTTCTCCAGCAGATCGGAATTACCGCCATGGATGAAAAGACAACAATTCAGGCAATAAAAAACAAACTCATCCTCGACTTTGAAGATGGAATGGAGTATTACTCTGCCATCCAGCACAATTGTGATTGTATTGTAACTGAAAATCAAAAAGACTTTTACTTTAGCGACATCGAAGTGATTGGATGTGAGGCACTTCTAGTAAGGCTTTGCAAAAGGTAACCATCAATCATAAGGTATCAAATGGACGATTTTCAGATATTTGTAAAACCGGTTGGGGCAACATGTAACCTGGCATGCTCCTATTGCTATTATCTTGATAAACAAAGGATCTACCAGGAAGAGACTAATTTTCGAATGACGGACGAAGTGCTGGAAGAATATATCCGGCAACACATAAGAATGTCCTCCGGACCTGATATTTTCTTTTCCTGGCATGGGGGTGAACCAACACTGGCCGGAAAGAAATTTTTTCAACAAGTTGTTCAACTGCAACAGAAACATGCAGCCGCAAATACCAGAATTACTAACGGAATTCAAACTAATGGGACACTCCTCACGCATGATTGGTGCCGATTTTTAAAAGATCATAATTTCATAGTTGGTATTAGCCTCGACGGACCCGAAAATTTTCATGCCAGCTATCGGTTCCATAAAGGAGGCCAGCCCTGTTTTGATGAGGTACTTCGGGGATACCGCCTCTTAAAACTACATGAAATTCCCTGTGAAATACTTTGTGTGGTCAGTGCTGGAAATGTCGCGCATCCACTCGAAATTTACCGTTTCTTCAGAAACCTAAATGCAGAATTCATAACCTTTCTGCCCCTTGTAGAAAAACAAACTACTTCCGGAACCATGGTTTCTGAAAGATCTGTCCCTGCCGGAGCATTTGGTCAGTTTCTCTGCACAATTTTCGATGAATGGAAGGCTTCAGACATTGGAACAATAAAAATTCAGATTTTCGAAGAAGCGTTGCGGTCTGCATTCCATCTGGAGCATTCCCTTTGTATTTTCAAAAAAAACTGTGGCCGTGTTCCTGTGGTTGAATACAACGGCGACTTTTACTCCTGCGATCATTATGTGAATAAAGAAAATTTATTGGGAAACATATTAACTACAACATTGTCTCATTTGCTCGAAAGTCCAGCGCAGCAAGCATTCGGCAGAGCTAAGGAGGATTCGCTTCCTGAATATTGCAGGAAATGCGAGGTCAGAGAACTATGCAATGGTGCCTGCCCGAAAGACCGGTTTATTAACTCCCCGGACGGCGGACCAGGACTGAATTACCTATGTGAAGGATACAGACATTTTTTTAACCACTGCAAACCATTTATTGAACAAGTGGCAGAGGCCTGGAAATCCTGAAAGGCTCGAAGTTATATCCGGTTATTTGAGCTTCTCCTTAAAAAATTCAATGGTCCTTTTCCAGGCAAGATCGGCCGCTTCCTTGTTATATCTTTCAGGATTTGAATCATTATTGAAGGCGTGTTGCGCTCCTTCATACATATAAAGGTGGTATTCTATCCCGGCCTTTTTTAGGGCTGCCTCAAAATCGGGAATTCCCTTGTTAATCCGCTCATCGTTTCCGGCATAATGCAAAAGCATCGGGGCTTTAATTTTGGGCACATCTTCTGCGTTTGGCTGACTTCCATAATAGGGAACAGCAGCATCCAGATCGGGTGTGTTAACGGCCACATTGTTGGTCATGGCTCCTCCCCAGCAAAATCCTGTGCATCCAACTTTCCCGGTAGTTTGGGGATTTGTTTTCAGATATTTTACGGCAGCGGAGAAGTCCTTCTTAGCGGCTTCATAATCCAGTTTCTGGAAAAGCGGGCCTACATCCTCCTGCTTTTCCGGTGTACCCCCTAACGGGGATAAGGCATCAGGGGCCAGGGCGACAAACCCCTCCAGTGCCATTCTCCGGGCCACATCTTTGATATGAGGCTGAAGTCCGCGGTTTTCGTGGATCACAACTACGCCAGGATGCTTCTTTTTCCCCTTTGGCCTGGCAAGATAAGCTGTAATGGGACCACTTGCACCCGCGTAGGTGATGGTTTCGGTAAATAATCCGGGGTCATCAGCCTTTGTTATCTGAGCAAACAAGTTGGCTGGATCGGTGCTTATAAGAATAGTTCCGCCTGCAAGTGCAGAGGTATTCTTCAGAAATTTGCGACGACTGGGATTTTTGCGTTCAGTTTCCATTTTTTTGATTTTTATATGTACCCGGAATAAACTATTTCGAAATCTTCATTTCATTCAGCAGATATCCTGCACCACCGAACTTATCCATGATAAAGAGGGTGTACCGGATATCAACATTGATACAACGTTGCAAAGAGGGTTCGAAGATGATGTCGCTGCTCATGGATTCCCAGTTCCCGTCGAAAGCCGTACCAATGAGCTCGCCCTTCTTGTTCATCACCGGACTACCCGAATTTCCACCAGTAATGTCGTTGTTGGTCAGGAAACCAACTGGCATTCGGCCATCCTTCATGGCATACTGCCCGAAATCTTTTGCGTAATACAAGTCTTTGAGTTTCGCAGGCACAACGAATTCCCAATTTTTGGGATCTTCTTTCTGCATGACACCATCCATCGTCGTCACATAATCGTAGATCACACCATCCTTCGGAGAGTAATTCAATACTTTTCCATAAGTCAAACGCATGGTGGAATTGGCATCCGGATAGATCGCCTGACCGGCTTTCATCTCGAGCACTCCCGCGATATATTGCTTTTGTCCCGCTGCATATTGAGTACGGTATTTTTCGAGTTCACGCGTGTATTTCGCGGATGACGCCGACACGCTGGTTGCTGCCAGGTAAGCCGGGTCTTTCGCCAGGGCATCTTTGTCTCGAGCCTGCGCTGCCTTGAGTTTCTCTTCCGAGGCAAATACTGACTGACTATACAGTGCGTCCACATAGGCATCTACATTTCCCCGATAACTTTCATTAATCGTCTTGTAGAATTCAGGAAGATCAGACGTCTGTACTTTTCCCCTGAAGAGGGTAATAAGCGCTTTGGCAACCTTCTTATCTGTAGCAACATTATAATCCTTGTAAAAATCTACAGGACTCATCTGGGAGAATGGCCTGCCGCCACCTCCTCCGCCGCCTCTTCCACCTCTACCTTCGCCAGCAGCTCTCTCAACCTGGGGACCGAAGCGTTGTGCGGCAGTGAACAATTCAATCGTACCAAGGGCTTCCTGGTAATATCTTGAAATCATCGCCAACTTAGCTCTACCTTCAACGGCTGCTTTTACATCGGCCAACGCTTTTCCGTATTTTTCCAATCTTGCCGGATCAGCAGCTACCCATTCGGTGAAAGTCTTCTCCTCGGCAGCTCTTCTTTCCGGCACCTTCAACTTGGCAAAAGTCTCATTCATGCCAATCGCCTTTTTCCAGAAATTAGACGAACCGGCATATTTACTGGAATACTGAAGCCTGACTTTTGGATCGGCCTCCATATCGGCCATCAGGATATTCTGACGTACACCCCTTACCAGGATGGTGATGGCATTGGTAATCTCGCTGGTCTCCTTTACCTCGTAGGAGGTCATGAAACGGTTGGTCCTGCCGGGATAGCCGATGATCATCGCCGGATCGTTCTGTTGCACACCCTTAAGCGAGATGGTGAGGAATTTCTTTGGCTTGTATGGTACATTGTCTTTTGAATACTCTGCCGGGTTGTTGTCCTTGTCGGCGTAGATCCTGAACATGCTGAAGTCGCCAGTATGTCTCGGCCACATCCAGTTGTCGGTATCCGCACCAAATTTTCCAATGGAGGAAGGCGGCGCACCCACAAAACGGATGTCGTTGTAAGTCTTGGTGATTACCATATAATACTGGTTGTCGCCAAAGAAAGAGGCAATCCTGGCACGCAGGTACTTGTTGTCTCCAATTGCCTTGGTGGTCAGCTGATCAGAAATGGCTCTTAAGGCTTCATCTCTCGCTGCGGGTTCATTCTTACCGGCCAACGCGTCCGTAACTTCTTTCGTAACATCCTGAAACCTGTCGAGGAAAGTAACTGTGAGCCCTTTTGCCGGCAGTTCCTGGTCACGGTTCATCGCCCAGTATCCGTTCTCAAGGTAGTCATGATCAACAGTACTCAATTTCTGAATTGTCCCGTAGCCACAGTGGTGGTTGGTTAAAACCAGCGCATCTTTGGAGATGATTTCAGCTGTACATCCACCGCCAAAACTTAAAACCGCATCCTTTAGACTGGTTTTATTTATGTCGTAAATATCTTTAGCAGAGAGCTTAAACCCAATCTCTGACATTTTTTTACTGTTCAGTTTTTGAATCAGGGGAAGCAACCACATTCCCTCATCCGCGCGGAGTGAACCGGCAGACAAAATGATGGCAGCAAGGAACAACCACGTGGCCTTTTTAACGTTAAACATGATCTAATTTTGATTTTTAATAAGTTAACAGACTATCTGTCTGACAATAATAACAAAATTGCTCGTAGAAAAAAATGAATTTTATCCTCGATTGCTCGCTGAATAATAATTTCAGAGTTCTCCTCTGAGACCAATCTGATCTGCCCCCTTTTGCATCGCCACAATGGTCTCACCGATAAGCTCTTCAACGGTTATGCCCAGCATTTCCGCACCTTTGGTAATCACATCACGATTGGCGCCGGCGGCAAAAGCACGGGTGTTCCATTTCTTCATGACGGATTTGGTGGTCAGATCCAGAACACTCCTGGAGGGTCTCACATACACACAAGCGGTGATCAATCCGGTGAGCTCGTCTGTTGCGAAAAGGACTTTTTCCAGGTATTCGATGGGTTCGACTTCAGAACAGAGTCCCCAGCCATGACTCACAATAGCTCTAATATATTTTTCCGGCCAGTTGTGTTGCTCCAGAATTTTCCTGGTCATGGTGCAGTGCTGTTCCGGATACTTCTCATAATCAAGATCATGACATAATCCGATGACGCCCCATTTTTCAACATCCTTGCCGGATTGTTCTGCAAAATGGCGCATGACAGCCTCAACAGCCAATCCGTGACGAATCAGACTGTCCTGCTGGTTGTATTCACATAAGAGGTCGAAAGCCTCTGTCCTGGAAGGAATTTTTTCCATAATAATATATATTTTATTCCATAGTGTTTTGGGCTTGTCCAAACTGGGCTGAGATTAAAAATAATAGAACCATCAAATAGGATAAAACCTTTCTTCATAAGGTAATTTTTTTTTGTTTGTTGTTGATGTAATAGATAAGGAGTGCCCCAAACACCAGAATAGTAAGACAAATTTCATAACATATTACTTTACTGTTTGGCAATAAATATGCTGCCAGGTCTGTTTTCAGGGAAACAATCAGGAAGATCATTCCGTTGTGCAGGGCATGGGTGAATATGGCTGCCAGAAGGGATCCGGTCTGTAATCTGACCCATCCCAGAATCAATCCAAGCAGGAAGGTCGGACCGAGCTGCCAGGGATTCAAGTGAAAGAGTGCGAACAGCAGGGCGGAGAAGAAAATGGCCCAGAATGCGTGATAGTTCCTTTGAAATCCTGAAAAGATGATGCCTCTAAATATGAGTTCCTCAACGATTGGTGCAAGAATAACTACCCTGAAAATTCCTCCCCAAATACCGAAATCCGAATCGAAGATTTTATTAAAGAGTTCCATAAACCAGGGAGGCGGAGGCAATAGCTTGTCGACATTCATCGAGATTTCATTCATAAAAAACTGCAGGCCAAACAAGGAGATTAAGATCACAGGGATGTTGAGCCAGTGAAAAAGTTTCATTGGATAGATTTCCCGGTAGGGTAAGCCGGAAAAGCGGGTTCCGAGAAAAAGAATCACGAAAGTGGTGCCAAAAAATATCGGCAATTTAAGCAAAGGCTCTTGTAACCAGTCTGTTCCATTTTGATAATCGTACAGTGCCAGCGGGAAGTCGATGATCGATTGCAGAAAGGTATAGAGTACGATCAGGTTGACTGCCTGCCAAAACGTAGGATAATATTTTACGGTTGTTTTCACCACATTCAGTACGTTAAAACCATTCAAATGTAGTTAAAACGAGAGTAATTTTCGAGCGAAAAAACTTAGAATAAAATTTGATGCAATGTTTGATAATTAAAACAAAAAGTAGTTACTTTGCACACTGTTTAAAAAAAGCAGTACAGAAGATTAATAAATAAGCATAATGTCTAGAGTTTGTCAGATTACAGGTAAAAAAGTGATGGTTGGGAACAACGTTTCTCATTCAAAGCGGAGAACCAAAAGGAAATTTATGGTGAATATTTTCGCCAAAAGGTTTTATCTGCCGGAAGAAGACCGTTGGATCAAACTGAATGTGTCAGCCGCCGGGTTGAGGACAATAAATAAAAACGGCCTGAATGTAACCTTGAAAAAGGCGAAAGCAAAAGGCTTCATTGATAATTTTTAACAGGACTGAACAATGGCTAAGAAAGGTGGCAGACAACAGGTAATTCTTGAATGTACCGAGCACAAGGCTAGCGGCCTGCCGGGAACATCCAGGTATGTGACAAAAAAGAACCGGAAAAACACACCGGAGCGCCTCGAACTAAAAAAATACAATCCAATTTTGAAGCGTGTCACCGTACACCGCGAAATAAAATAATTGAGTTATGGCAAAGAAAGTAGTTGCATCACTTCAGAAAGGTGCCGGGAAAGCATATTCCAAGGTTATCAGAATGGTTAAATCGGAAAAATCCGGTGCGTATACTTTTGTTGAGGAAATTGTTCCCAACGAAATGGTAAAAGATTATTTTGCCAAAAAGTAATTGATACTTAAAAATATTTGAAGTAAGCTTTCGTCAGTCTGATGAGAGCTTTCTTTTTTTAAAAACAATTTGACAATGGGTATCTTCAGTTTTACAAAATCAAAAAAAGAGAGTCTCGATAAAGGTCTTGAGAAGACAAAAGAGAGTGTTTTCTCTAAGCTTTCGCGTGCTGTCATTGGCAAAACGAAGGTAGACGACGAAGTACTCGACAGTCTGGAAGAGATTCTTATCTCGGCTGATGTAGGTGTGAATACGACGCTAAAGATCATCAAGCGGATTGAGGAGAGAGTTTTGCGTGATAAATATGTAGGAACCTCAGAACTGAACGGCATCCTGCGCGGTGAAATCGCAGCATTGTTAGCCGAGAACAATTCTGCCGAGGTGGCGGATTTTAACCTTCCCAAGACTGGAAATCCATATGTCATACTAGTCGTCGGCGTGAATGGTGTCGGCAAGACCACCACCATCGGCAAGCTGGCTTATCAGTTCAAGGCCGCCGGAAAATCGGTGATCCTCGGAGCAGCGGATACTTTCCGCGCCGCTGCTATCGATCAGCTTCAGATCTGGGCCGACCGCGTAGGAGTACCGATCGTCAGACAGCAAATGGGTTCCGATCCGGCTTCTGTGGCTTACGACACGTTGCTTTCGGCCAAGGCGTCCAACGCAGATGTGGTGATTATCGATACGGCAGGCAGGCTGCATAACAAGATCAACCTGATGAATGAGCTCTCGAAGGTCAAGAAGGTGATGCAAAAAGTCTTCCCGGATGCGCCGGATGAGGTCTTGCTGGTGCTGGATGGCTCTACCGGACAGAATGCCTTCGAGCAGGCCAAACAATTTACACTGACTACGGAAGTAACAGCGCTGGCGCTTACCAAGTTAGATGGCACGGCAAAAGGTGGCGTAGTGATCGGCATTTCGGATCAGTTTAAGATTCCTGTCAAATATATTGGTATTGGCGAAGGACTGGATGATTTGCAAATTTTCAACCGAACAGAATTCGTTGATTCGTTGTTTAAATAATGTGCGCTATCTCTGCTATCCCTCGTTTGTAACGAGGGATAACGTATTCGTAGATTCCTACCCCCTCGTTGCAAACGAGGGGGAGCATCAGAGCATCAGTAAATTCTTATATGTCTAAAACTATCAACGTCGTCACGATGGGCTGCTCCAAGAACCTGGTGGATTCGGAGCTTTTCCTTTCGCAGATGGCGGCCAACGGCTACCAGGTGGTGCATGACGGAGGTCCAGCGGATGCCCGAATTGTGGCCATCAATACCTGTGGTTTTATTCTGGATGCGAAGGAAGAATCGATCAATTCTATCCTGGAATTTGTCGAAGCCAAAAACAGGGGAGAAATAGATAAAATATTCGTATTCGGCTGTTTAACAGAACGATACAAAGACGATTTAATCGCTGAAATACCTGAGGTGGATGGTTTTTACGGGAAGTTTCAGGTCAAAAAGATGGTGGAAGATCTGAAGGCCGATTACAAGATGAGCCTCTCCCACCAGCGTTACCAGACTACACCCCCTCACTTCGCTTACCTGAAAATATCCGAAGGCTGCGACCGGCATTGTTCTTATTGCGCCATCCCGCGGATGACGGGCAAGCACAAGTCTATTCCCATGGAAGAGCTTGTGGAAGAAGCAACCATACTTGCCGGCCAGGGAGTCAAGGAGCTGCTGGTGATTGCCCAGGACCTATCCTATTATGGCATAGATCTTTACAAAGAACATAAACTGGCAGAACTCACACGTCGGCTGGCCTCCATCCCCGGAATCGAATGGATCCGGCTGCATTACGCCTACCCTGCCAAATTCCCTTTCGACCTCCTACCGGTGATTCGCGAAAATAAAAATGTTGCCCGATACCTCGATATTGCTTTTCAACATTGCAGCGATAACCTACTGAAGCTGATGCGGCGCAATATCACCAAAGAGGAGACCATCGCATTGATCAAAAGGATCCGGGAAGAAGTTCCGGGCATCCATATCCGAACTACGCTGCTAGTGGGACATCCCGGTGAAACCGAACAGGATTTTGAGGAACTGAAGTCATTCGTCAGGGAGATGAGATTCGAGAGACTGGGTGTATTCCCCTACTCGCACGAAGAAGATACCTATGCAGGTGAGACTTATGAAGATTCAATACCACAGGATGTTAAGCAATCCAGGGCTGCAGAGATCATGGCCATCCAGCAGGAGATAGCACTTGACATCAACCGTGCTAAAATTGGGTTCGTGCTGAAGGTGATTATCGACCGTAAGGAAGAGGAGTATTTTGTCGGCCGCACCGAATTTGACTCGCCTGAAGTCGACTGTGAAGTGATGGTAAACGGCGAAAATATTAAGATCGGAAGCTTATACAATGTGAAAATTGCTGATGCCGAAGAGTTTGACCTTTATGGCGAAATCGTTTAATTTTCTTACTTTGCCTTCCTGATTCACCAACAAAATCACCATGAAAAAGAGCTATCCGTTGTTGAGACTTTCGATGAACTCTTCCGCGAAGATCACCTCCACCTCAACCGGGATGGTTACCGTATCTGGGGCAGGCTGATTAAAAGCAAACTTGATGAAGTCCTGAAATAATTAGCACATTAGCATATTAGCACATTTCCCAATTATGAATACCTGGTTTGAATGTACGGCGAAATACTCCAAGATGGGTGAAGATGGCCGCGAAAAGAAAGTGAGCGAGACCTATCTGCTCGATGCAGTCTCCTTTACAGAAGCTGAAACACGAATTTACAAGGAGCTGGTTTCCATGGTGAGTGGCGAATTCTCTGTTACGAGAATTTCGAGAACCAATCTGGCAGAGATCATACCTTCTGAAACGGGCGACCGCTGGTACAAGGCCAAGGTCACCTTCATCACCTTCGATGAGGAGAATGGAAAAGAGAAGCGGGTGAGCCAGTTTGTGTTGGTTTTCTCCAATACCGTCAGGAACGCCTACGATCAGATTATCGAGGCCATGAAAGGGATGATGGCCGATTTCGAGATCAGCGGCATCACGGAGAGTCCAATTGTGGATGTCTTCCCATACATTCCGGAAGCACAAAAAATTCCCGAAAATTTCACCAAAATCATCAATGGAGATATTCCGCTGGATGAAGGTGAAGAAGGAGACTTTATATCTCCAGCTGATCCAACAGCTTAACATAAATTTCCACGCCTTTTTCGATTTCATCGAGGTAGATGAACTCGTCGGCTGTGTGGGAACGGGCGGAATCGCCCGGACCGATTTTCACGGAAGTACAGGGAATTACTGCCTGATCGGAGGTTGTCGGGGAGCCATAAGTTGTTAGTCCAAGGGAGATTCCCCGTTGAACAAAAGGATGCTCCAGGGAGATTCCTGATGAATTTAGCCGGAAGGATCTTGGTTTCACCTCAGATTCAATCGCCTGATCAATCATCTGGTAGACTTCCTGATTAGAATAACATTCGTTGGTCCTTACATCCACTACAAATTTGCACGAATCAGGAACGACATTGTGCTGGGTGCCGGCTTCAATCTGTGTGACGGTTATCTTGACCGGTCCAAGGATGAGAGATTCATTTGGCAAAGACAATTCAGTTAAAATTTTGATATCTGCCATCGCCTTGTAAATGGCATTTTCACCTTCGTTGCGTGCCGCGTGTCCCGGTTTACCTTTTGCTTCACAATCCAAAATAATTAAGCCCTTTTCCGCTACGGCCATTTGCATTCGGGTGGGCTCCCCAACTACCGCGAGATCGATTTTGCCAAATTGTTCCAATACGGAAGCTATTCCGTTTAAACCGGAAACTTCCTCCTCGGCGCTGGCGCAAAAAATCAGGTTATAGGGCTGAAGCTTCTGTTCCAGATGCCGGAAGGCACATAAGAGTGATACCACGGAAGCGCCTGCATCGTTACTGCCCAGGCCAAAAAGTTTTCCATCAACCACCTCAGCTCCAAATGGATCCCGAATCCAGGATTTGCCCGGGCGCACCGTGTCTACATGGGAATCCAGCAATATCGTTGGGAGATCTTCGTTCCAATTGGCGGAGAAAATCCAGACATTGTTGGCTTCCCGGTAGGGTTTATAGCCCCAAGCGATAAGTGACTCCTTGATCATGGTTGCCACGTTTCCCTCCTCACGACTCAAGGAGGGAATGCGGATCATGGCACGCAGGAGCGAAAGGGAATCTTCTATATAAACCGGGTTCATTTGCGATAGATTAAAAGTGCCTATTCCAAAACCAACCTGGTTCCCCTCAACCCCTCGGATATCCCAGCAGGATTGGTGATGACCACCACACCTACACCCCTGTTTAGCGCGGCAAAACCATCCGACAACTTTATGATCATGCCATCGGTAACGACACCATCCTTCTTTAACTGTTCGAAGAGTGCAGGATTGATTTCACTGATCTTGGAAGATGAATCTGCCTCATTCATAAGGACTCCGCACTTTTCAAAACAGAAAATCAACCGAACATCATAATCGAAACCCATGGCAACGGCCAGTTCTGAGGCGATCGTATCCGCATTCGTATTTAACAACTGACCATGACCGTCATGCGTGATCGGAGCCATCACAGGTATGGCACCAGAATTTAACAATTCATTCAATGATTGATAGTTGACATATTTTATATCTCCCACATAGCCATAATCAATTTCACCAACCGGACGCTTTGAGGCAAGGATAATGTTCAAGTCGGCGCCAGTTAATCCGATGGCATTGTTGCCCAAAGCCTGCAGTCCGGCGACGATATTTTTGTTGACCAGTCCGGCATAAACCATCGTAACGATCTTCAACGTCTCTAAGTCAGTGATTCTGCGGCCATCCACCAATTTACTTTCAATACCCAGTTTTTCGGACAGTAGTGTTGCGGTTTTACCTCCGCCGTGAACCAGAATCTTATACCCTGCAATCCGGGAAAAGTCTTTTAACAAGGATTTTAACGAAGCTTCATCCTCCACAACATTTCCACCGACCTTCACAATTGTCAGATTATCTCTCATAAATTATTCTCCAGTATCATTTTTAAAACTGTCTGGGCCGAATATACACGATTTTCTGCTTCCTTCACAACGATGGATAATTTACTGTCCAAAACTTCGTCGGTGACGATCATATTTCTTCTCACAGGCAGGCAGTGCATGAACCTGGCATTGTTTGTCAGCTTCATCTTATCCATGGTGACGGTCCAGTTCATGTCTTTAGAAAGTATCTTTCCATAATCACCGTAAGCCGACCAGTTTTTGGCGTAGATAAAATCGGCTCCCGCGAAGGCTTTGTCCTGGTCATATTCGACTTTTAGATCGCCCATAAACTCCGGAGCCAGCTCATATCCAGCAGGATGCGTAACTACCAGTTCGTAATCGGTTTGCCTCATCCATTCGATAAAAGAGTTGGGCACAGCCTGGGGTAAGGCCTTAGGATGTGGCGCCCAGGTGATAACGACTTTGGGTTTTGGCTTCTGCTTGAATTCCTCAATTGTAATGAGATCTGCAAAACTCTGCAGTGGGTGACGTGTTGCCGCCTCCATACTCACTACCGGGACGCCTGCAAAATCAATGAACTGGTTCAGTATTTTCTCCTGGTAATCGTCCTCTTTGCTCTCAAAACGGGCGAAGGCACGCACACCGATAATATCGCAATAAGTCCCGATGACGGGTATCGCCTCGCGAAGGTGTTCAGGCTTGTCTCCATCCATCACTACGCCCAGCTCGCTCTCCAGACTCCAGCCATCCTGCTTGACATTCAACACCATGGTGTTCATACCCAGATTCATGGCGGCTTTTTGGGTACTTAAACGGGTTCGCAGACTGGAGTCGAAAAAGATCAGCACCATGGTTTTATTCTTACCAAGATGTTGATGGATATAGGGATTCTTCTTGATTTTCAAGGCTGTTCTCACTGCCTCTTTGAGGTCGGGAATGTCATATACTGAAGTAAAATGTCTCATAATAGTTCGAATTTACAATTACTCTCTAATTTGTCCGTCGCCTTCGATGATCCATTTGTAAGAGGTGATCTCCTGCAGCGCCATGGGTCCGCGGGCATGCAATTTCTGCGTGCTGATGCCGATTTCAGCTCCCAGACCAAACTGCGCTCCGTCGGTAAAGGCGGTGCTGGTATTGGCGTAAACGGCTGCCGCATCGACGGTTGACAGAAATCTAGCGACGGTTTCGCGGTTGGTCGAAATAATTGCCTCACTGTGTTTTGAACTGTAGGTGGCAATGTGTTCGAGCGCTTCCTCAAACGAAGTTACGGTTTTTATTGCCATCTTGTAATCGAGAAATTCAGTGCCGAAAGATTCTTCAACGGCGGGGTGTAACAAGACGGAAGGATAATTTCCTGATAAGACTTTGTAGGCTTCCGGATCGGCGAAAATCTCTACTTTACGCCCGGCCAGAGGCGCCGCCAATGATGCCAGATCGCTGATTCTGCTGCGGTGAATAATCAGGCAGTCGAGGGCATTGCACACGCTCACCCTGCGCGTTTTGGCATTGAAAATCACATTGCGACCAAGCTCTAAATCGCCTTCAATATCAAAATAGGTATGACAGATACCGGCGCCCGTCTCGATGACAGGAATTTTCGAATTCTCCCTTACAAAATCAATCAGTGCCTGACTTCCTCTCGGGATGATTAGCTCCACAAAGCCTCTGGCATGAAGAAGTGCTGTTGTCGCTTCCCTTTCCGGTGGAAGCAATGTCAGGATGTTTTCATCCATATCGCACGATTTTAACACCCTTTTTATAACCGTAACGATCGCCTCATTTGAGTTAATGGCGTCGCTTCCCCCCTTTAAAACGACAGCATTCCCGGCTTTTACGCAAAGAGAAAAGACATCAAAAGTCACATTGGGGCGAGCCTCATAAATGATGCCAATCACCCCAAAAGGCACACTGATTTTCTTAATTCTCAATCCATTGGAAAGCGTCTCCTGGCTTAATATTCTCCCTATCGGGGAAGGCAAAGCAGCTACATTCCTTATATCCGCGGCAATAGCACTGATTCGGGCAGCAGTAAGTTTGAGTCTGTCATATTTTGGATCTGCAGGATCCATCCTGTCGAGGTCTTTCTGATTTTCCCCGAGTATTTCATCGGCCGAAGCGTCCGTTGCATCAGCCAGCTGCAGAAGCAGTTGATTGATTTTCACGGTAGGTAGTTGTGCCAACTTTCTGCTTGCCTGTAGTGCGAGTTTGAAATTTGCGGTATATTTTGTCGTCATCAGATGAGATAAAGATAATCGTAATGAATAAATGGTTTGGCTCTTTTACCACCCTTTTCCGATTCAGTCTCCTCTGAAGAATAGGAGGTCTTGCCCAGTCCCAGCAGATTTCCTTCGACGTCCTTGACCCTTACAATATCACCTTCCCTGAAATATCCGGTAACTGAACTAATGCCGATCATCAGCAAACTCACGGCACGGTCGGAAAGCAAAGCTGTTTTTGCACCTTCGTTAATCACTACTTCACCCCGGGCAAAATCGTCAGAATGGGAAAGCCATTTGCGCACGCCGCTCGATTTCCTGGAAGAAGGAAGGAAATGGGTAAAAGCGGTATCACTCTTGCCATGCAATATTGTAGGCAGAATATTCTCTCTAAAGCCATTGGCGATGAAGACAGAGATTCCTTGGCCCGCAAGTTTAGCGGCAATATTGTATTTGGTAAGCATACCGCCCCTGCCAAAATTCGATTTCCTGGCGGAGATATTGATGCCTTCGGTCGACTGGTTGGGATGAATCGTACGGATCAACTCACTGCCCTTTTGATCAGGCGAGGCCGTATAGACTCCGTCCACATTGGAGAGCAGAATCAATGCTTCCATGTCCATCATGGAAGCAATCAATCCGGAAAGTTCGTCGTTGTCGGTAAACATAAGTTCCGTAACAGAGATGGTATCGTTCTCATTGACAATGGGAACCACATCATTTTCGAGAAGGGTCTGCATGCAGTTACGCATATTCAGGTAATGAAGCCTGTCGCCAAAATTCTCCTTGGTAGTGAGCACCTGCGCGCAGGTAATTCCCTGTTCCTGAAAAAGATCCGCGTAATGATTGATCAGTTTCACTTGTCCGACGGCAGACCATAACTGCCTGCTGGATACCGGATCCAGTTTCCTGATTGGTTCCACCTCAGCACGACCGGCAGCCACCGCGCCGGATGTGACCAGAATGATCTGGACACCTTCCTTCTTCAGATGTGCAATTTGTTCGACAATATGAGCCATTCTCGAGATATTCAGCATTCCATCCTCACTGGTAAGGACATTACTGCCGACTTTTACTACAATTTTTTTGTATAATGGTGAATCTGACATAAAAAAAAACAATTGTATAACTTCCAATTTTTTCAGACGCAAGCCTTGCGTCTCTACATATCCTGCCTCATGCCCTCTGCTCTCACAGAACTACAGCCAAAAACCTTGCCACCCTGCCATTCATGGCCTGCATTCCGTGGGGAATAGCCGAGTCAAAATAAACCGAATCACCAGGACTCAGAATAATTTCATTTTCGCCAATGCATATTTTCAGTTGCCCTTCCAGCATATAATTGAACTCCTGTCCGGGGTGAGCACTGAAAATAATTTCAGGATCTTCTTTGGGTTCGACGATCATAAAATAGGGATCTGCCTTCCGGTTGACAAAATTGGATGCCAGCGATTCGTAATTATAAGAGTAGCGGCGTTGTACTACCACGCCTTTACCTTTCCTGGTAAGGTCGTAAGTATGAACATGGGGTTGCTCACCCGTAAGGAGCGTCGTGATATCGAAGCCAAAATGCCGGGCCATGCGATGCAGGATGCTGACCGGAATATCAGATTCCCCAGTTTCGTATTTCAAATAATCAGCGACTGAAACGTCG
This sequence comes from Prolixibacteraceae bacterium, assembly GCA_036508555.1. Taxonomy (GTDB): domain Bacteria; phylum Bacteroidota; class Bacteroidia; order Bacteroidales; family Prolixibacteraceae; genus CAINVV01. The sequence continues at coordinate 20,028 of DATCHD010000028.1, read as the reverse complement.
CAGGTTTGGGCAGCCTTTTCGGGCGATATCTCCAGGGATTCGCGCATATCCCTGAGACGGTCGGCGATCTCAATGATTTGTCGTTCCATATCAAAACATTTTTTAATTCTTTTCAGAGTCTATTTATTGTTGTTCAGCTTGTTAAAAGAAACCAGCAGACCTCGGATCAGCGCCGATGAGAAGCCTTGATGCTCCATTTCATTCAGTCCGGAGATAGTTATCCCCTTGGGGGTGGTCACCTTATCAATCTCCTGTTCCGGATGCCGGCCAGTCTGAAGAATCAACTCTGCAGCACCCTTAACTGTCTGGGCAACAATCTGCTGGGCAACATCAGCACCGAAACCGATCTCCACCCCACCCTGGATAGCAGCCCGGATGAACCTTAACGCAAAAGCGATACCGCAAGCTCCAAGAACGGTAGCTGCGGCCATCAGTTCCTCATTGATAAAAATGACTTTACCCAGTGTTTCGAAGAGGTCGCCTACCATTTTTTGAACCGCCTCGTCACAATCCGGGGCTGCGATCAGCGTCATGGATTCCTGAAGGGCAACGGCTGTATTGGGCATGACCCTGAAGATCAGTACTCCTTCGGGAACCTGTTTACTCAACTCCGCTATGGAAATGCCCGTCATCAAAGAGAGAAGAATTTGTCCGGGTTTCAGACAGTGGTTCAGTTCTTTGAGTATATCCTCAGCCTGGTAAGGTTTTACTGCCAAAATGATCACATCCTGTCCGGTAACGGCCTTCGAATTCTCTTTTTCGATACGGACACCTTTTTCATGAAGTTCTTCCAGCAGATGAACCCTGCGACGGGTTACGGTGATCTTAGAGGCTTTGATGCCGGCTTTCAGAAAACCTTCAGCCACTGAGAGACCAAGATTTCCGCCCCCGATGATTCCTATATTGATTTTATTGATTTGCATGACAGGATATTTAAAGAAGTGCAAATTACATATTTTTCGACAGACGGGAGAACGATTCCAGAAAGCGGGAAGCATCATTTAAAGTTAAAGTCAGCGGAGGCAGTATCCTGATCACGTGAGTCCCGGTTACACCAGTGAATATTTTTTCATCGAACAAAAGATTTTTCCGCAGCGTCGCTACTGGCTCATCAAATTCGAGGCCGATCATGAGGCCCTTGCCCCGTAGTTCCTTAATCTGTTTGAATGCAGACAGTTCATTCATCAGAAAACCGCCCACTTTGGCCGCGTTTTCTACTAATTTCTCCTGCTCCATGATTTCCAGAACCGCCAGACCGGCAGCACAGGCAAGGTAGTTTCCGCCAAATGTCGTTCCCAGCATCCCATGCCAAGGTTTATATTCAGGCGAAATGAGTACTCCTCCTACCGGGAAACCGTTCCCCATCCCTTTTGCCACCGTAATCACGTCCGGACGAATGCCGGCATACTGATGGGCAAAGAATTTTCCGCTTCTGCCATACCCCGATTGTATCTCATCCAGGATAAACACGACTCCCAGCTCTTTGCACATCCGGCTTGCAGCCTGCAAAAAGCCTGGTTCGGGCACCCTGCAACCACCAATACCCTGGATGCCTTCCACTATAACAGCCGCAACTTCACCCGTTTCAAGTGCCTTTCTCAAAGCCTCCTCATCATTGAGCGGCAGGATCTGTCTGTCGTGGACATCGTTGAGCGGAGCCACAATTTTTGGATTATCCGTCACCGCCACAGCTGCGGATGTGCGGCCATGAAAAGATTTGTCGAAAGCGATAATTCTTTTCTTTCCAGTCACGAAAGAGGCCAGTTTCATGGCATTTTCGTTGGCTTCCGCACCGGAATTACAAAGAAAAAGGGCGTAATCTTCGTACCCTGACTGCTCTCCAAGCTTCTTTGCCAGCTCTACCTGCATAGGGTTTTGAACAGAATTGGAGTAAAATCCAATACTCTTGAGCTGTTCGCTGATGCGCTTCACATAATGCGGATGACTGTGTCCCACACAGATGACTGCATGTCCACCATATAAATCGAGGTACTCAATGCCTTTATCATCGGTGATGGTGCATCCCGATGCCGAGACCGGGGTAAGGTCATATAGGGGGTAAACGTCAAAGAGATTCATTTGTTTATAATTTGTTGACAGGTTAAAAAGCGCTTGCTTTTAGATAGAGTCCGGTGGTTTCCTCCAGTCCGAACATCAGATTCATATTCTGAACTGCCTGTCCGGAGGCACCCTTCAAAAGGTTGTCGATGCAGGAGATGATCATCAGCTGTGAGCCGTGCTTTTCAAGGTAAAGCACGCATTTGTTGGTGTTAACCACCTGCTTCAGATCGGGATTCTCATCGGTCAGATGAACGAATGGGTGGGCTTTATAGAAGCTTTCATATATCTGACAAGCGTCTGCCAGCGTACCATCGAAACTGGTATGAATGGTAGTAAAAATGCCGCGGGTGTGATTTCCCCGGACGGGGATAAAAAAGAGTTCATGGCTCAGTCCTGGCTGTGCCTGTTCCAGACTCTGTCTTATTTCTCCCAGGTGCTGATGCTCAAATGCCTTATAGACAGACAGATTGTTGTCACGCCAACTGAAATGGGAAATTTTGGAAGGTTCTTGTCCAGCTCCTGTTGAACCGGTTATGGCATGAACATGGAGGTTATCCTGGATGAGTCCGGCAGCTGCCAAAGGCAACAATGCCAGCTGAATGCCGGTGGCAAAGCAACCAGGATTTGCAATCCGGGCAGAAGACGAAATGGCTTTCCTGTTCAGCTCGGGCAGACCGTAAACGAAGTCATTTTCCGCTCTTTTGAGTCTGAAATCGTGGCTAAGATCAATGATTTTGACATTCCCCGGAAGGGTGGTTCTAGACATAAATTCAATTGACTTTCCATGACCCGAGCAAAGGAATAGCACATCTACATCCTGCAGATCAATCTCCGAAAAGACCAGATCGGTCTCGCCGAAAAGGTCACGGTGAACGGAAGATACGGGCTGACCGTTGTTGCTGCTGCTTTGTATGTATTTCAGTTCGGCATTTGGATGACAGAGCAGTATTCGGACCAGCTCTCCGGCTGTATACCCTGCTCCGCCTATTATCCCGACTCGAATTTTCGTCTTACTCATATTTCACTTTTCAATTATTGTGGGCAGCCGCAAGGGCAGCCCCTACACCATCATTTTCCAATTTTCACATTTTCAAATTCACCCGCTCCAGCGGATTTGCAAGCTGCTAACCCTCGTTTGCAACCCCTACGCCGCTAACCCTCGTTTGCAACGAGGGTTAAAACTTTGCTGCTATTCCGCTGTGAACCCTCGTTGCAAACGAGGGTTAGCAGCGTTATTCACTTTTCATTATTCACTGCATAAAAAATCTTCAGCTGGTTACTCAGAATCTTCGTATAACCCTTAGCATCATCGGCCGACCAGCCTTTGTTCATCTCACCATACTGACCAAACTTGCTGTTCATCAGGTCGTGATCGGACTCGATGCCTACCAATTGGAAAGTATAGGGCAATAGTTTGATTATCACCTTCCCGGTTACGTTTTCCTGACTACTTTCAAGAAATTTCTCCATGTCACGCATGACAGGCTCGAGGAATTGGGCCTCGTGCAGGAACATGCCGTACCAGTTGCTTAACTGTTCTTTCCAGTACTGCTGCCACTTTGTAAGTGTATGTTTTTCAAGTAGATGATGCGCTTTTATGATCAGCATCGGTGCTGCGGCTTCGAATCCGACGCGACCCTTGATGCCGATGATGGTATCACCGACGTGCATATCCCGTCCGATGGCCCATGCAGAACCAATTGTTTCAACTTCACGGATGGCATCGACCGGATTAAAATAGGTCTTTCCGTTGACTGCCTTCAGCTGTCCTTTCAGAAAATCGAGGGTCAGCGTCTCTTCTCCCTGTTTCTTCAGGTGCTTCGGATAGGCGTCTTCCGGCAAAGTCTTGTTGCTGGTAAGGGTTTCGCGGCCGCCAATGCTGGTACCCCAGAGTCCCTGGTTGATAGAATAAACCATCTTCTCGAAATTGTCTTTGACACCGTGATTGCGCAAATATTCCATCTCCGCCTCCCGGGTTAATTCCAGATCACGGGTCGGAGTGAGAATTTTTATCTCCGGCGCCAACACTTCGAAGGCGAGGTCGAATCGGATCTGGTCGTTTCCTGCACCGGTACTGCCGTGTGCGACATATTGTGCGCCAATTTTCTTGGCATATTCGATCACGGAAAGGGCCTGAAAGATCCGCTCAGAGCTGACAGAAATCGGATAAGTATTGTTTCTCAGCACGTTACCATACACCATGTAACGAATGCCTTTGTTATAATAATCGGCGGTGATGTCCAGGGTCTTGTGCGATTTGACGCCCAGGGAATAGGCCTTTTTTTCAATCACATCCAGCTCTTCCTTCGAAAAACCACCTGTGTTTGCTACCGCTGAATGTACTTCCAGTCCTTTTTCCTGTCCTAAATAAATGGCACAAAATGAGGTGTCCAGACCTCCGCTAAATGCCAAAACAACTTTTTCCTTCATCTGATATGTATTTTTTATCGTCTCAGGGTTCGCTTTTGCAGCCAGGCTGATTCGACCGTTTAAAATTATTTTCTGTTATCAATCGTTCTTCTGTCTCCGTTTCTCCAGCCACTTCTGAAACATTTCGAATGGCATGTTCATCTTACGCTTCGCCTTTTGCCAGGCAGGATCATATAACATCCCGGTACACAGACACTTGGAGTGTTTCATCCTTAGCAGGATGTCGTAGTTGACACAACTCTGGCATCCCTTCCAAAACTGCTCATCATCGGTAAGCTCCGAAAATGTCACCGGACGATACCCCAGTTCGGAGTTGATTTTCATGACTGCCAGTCCGGTTGTCAAACCAAACAGTTTGGCATTTGGGAACCGTTTTCTGGATATCTCGAAAGCCTTGTGTTTGATGCTGCGAGCTAATCCAACGCCCCGGTAATCCCAGTGCACGATCAATCCTGAATTGGCGACATATTTTTCGTCACTCCAAGACTCAATATAGCAAAATCCGGCGAATTTATCTCCATCCAGGGCAATAATCGCTTTGCCTTCTGAAATTTTTCCAGCGATGTATTCATAGGTTCGTCGTGCGATACCAGTTCCGCGCTCTTTGGAAGCCTTCTCGATGGTATCGTTGATTTCGTCCACATATTTCAGATGTTCATCACCGGCAAGCAAGACTTTGATTACGGGCTTTTGCACTTCTTTCTCCTTTTTTCTGAATATCATTTCTATCTATTGTATCAACCAATTTTTAACTTTTCAAACTGCCGAAAGGCCCTTCGACAGGCTCAGGGACCGGTGCTCCAGCGGATTCTGCTATCCCTCGTTTCAAACGAGGGATATCTCAACATCTGCTATTCTGCTATCTCTGCTATCCCTCGTTTGAAACGAGGGATATCTCAATCGCAAACATTTCAAACCTTTTCCTCCAACCTTGGCAGGATGTTTATAAGTGCCTTGATAACATCGTTGCGTCCAACACCATCCCTCATGACCACCAGAATTGTGTCATCACCCGCTATCGTTCCAATAATTTCTTCGCATCCCGATTCATCGATCGCCAATGCTGTGCTGGGAGCGAATCCCGGTAGGGTCTTGATCACCCCCAGGTTTGCGGAAAACTGGATTCCAAGCACCCCGTCTGCCAGAAAGTTCAACCTCGACGGATTCGATCCGTTGGACTGCGGATGAAGCAGGTCGTCCGATGGCAATCTGTACACATATCCCAGTTTGGAATCACTCACTTTTATGACCTGCAAGGTTTTGAGATCTCGCGATAATGTTGCCTGCGTCACCTCCCAACCCAATGAATGCAATTTCAGTTGCAGATCATCCTGGTTACTGATTACCTCACTGGAAATAATCTTCCTGATCAACTCAAAACGTTCTAATTTATTTTTCAAAACAGTTTTGCTATTGAATAATTTTTTGTATTAAAATGCAAATATAGCCTATTATTGTCATATTAACGAACATAATTTGCATATTTATTTAATTTTTTATTCATTTGTTAAATATATGTGAATATTTATAAACTTCTATGCACCCTTTTGTAAAATTGGAAGATTTAACCTACTTTTGTATCCGTGCGACATCATCCGGGAATATCGATTATGTTAACGCGGAAAATGCGTTTTTACTACTGATTAAAAGGTAGTGAAAACGCATTTTTTTTAAACAAGCAATTATGCAAAAAGTAAAGTTGGTACTGGAAGATGGTACAACATTTGAAGGAAAATCATTCGCCTACGAGAAATCGGTGACCGGTGAGGTTGTTTTTTACACTGCCATGACGGGGTACCCCGAAAGTCTGACAGATCCTTCCTATACCGGACAGATCCTGGTTTCCACCTATCCGATGATCGGAAATTATGGGGTACCGTCCGACCGGAAAGAGAATAATCTGCACCGTCATTTTGAGTCGGACAAGATCCATATCACCGGTCTGGTCGTCGACAATTATTCATTTGGATACAGCCACTGGAACGCACAATCCAGTCTGGCCGACTGGATGAAATCACAACAAATACCTGGCATCTACGGTATTGACACGCGTGCTCTGACTAAGATTCTCAGGGAAAAAGGATCCATGATCGGGAAAATTGAATTTGAAGGAGACCCCATCGAAATGGTCGATCCCAACCTGATGAACCTAGTGGCCAAAGCAAGCACCGACACTGTTGAGACTTATGGCGAAGGCGACAAGACAGTTGTTCTCGTGGATTGTGGTGTAAAAAATAACATCATCCGCTGCCTGATTAAAAGAGGCGTTAAAGTAGTCAGGGTTCCCTGGAATTACGATTTTACAACCCTGGAATATGATGGATTGTTTCTCACCAATGGTCCGGGTGATCCCACCATGTGTGACATCACCGTCAAGCATCTCAAAAAAGCCATTCAGCAGGAGAAGCCAATCATGGGAATTTGTCTGGGCAACCAGCTTCTCGGACTGGCCGCAGGATGCAGTACCTACAAACTAAAATATGGTCACCGCAGTCACAACCAGCCTGTACTGATGACCGGCACCAACAGGTGTTTCATCACGTCCCAAAACCATGGATATGCCATCGATCCGGACTCGATACCTGCCGATTGGGAAACTCTCTTTTACAATGTTAACGACAACACCAACGAGGGCATCCGTCATAAAACCAAGCCCTTCTTCTCGACTCAGTTTCACCCGGAAGCCTCCTCAGGACCGGTAGATACCGAATTTTTATTTGATGATTTCATCTCCAAAATTAAGATATTATGCTAAACACAGATATCAAAAAGGTAATTGTTCTGGGATCCGGTGCACTGAAAATCGGTGAGGCCGGAGAGTTCGACTACTCAGGCTCACAGGCACTTAAGGCTTTAAAAGAAGAGGGAATTTATACGATTCTGATCAACCCTAATATCGCAACCATCCAGACTTCCGAAGAGATCGCCGACAAAATATACTTCCTTCCTATTACTGCCTATTTCGTCGAGAAGATCATCCAGAAAGAGAAGCCAGACGGAATCCTGCTAGCTTTCGGCGGACAAACAGCGCTCAATTGCGGTGTTGACCTCTACCGTCAGGGAATTCTGGAAAAATACAACCTGAAAGTTATAGGAACTCCGGTACAGTCGATCATCAATACCGAAGACCGCGAAATCTTTTCAGGCATCTTACATGAGATCGATGTACTGACTCCACGCAGCATTGCCTGCACTTCTATAGAACAGGCAAGGGTGGCTGCCAACACACTGGGTTACCCATTGATTATCAGGGCTGCTTACACCCTGGGAGGCTTAGGCTCGGGATTCTGTTCCAACGAGGTCGAACTGGATAAACTCACCAACAATGCCTTTTCTTATTCAGGCCAGATACTGGTGGAAGAATCGATTAAAGGGTGGAAAGAAGTCGAATACGAAGTCGTCCGCGACCAATACGACAACTGCATCACCGTCTGTAACATGGAAAATTTCGATCCACTCGGCATCCATACCGGTGAATCGATTGTTGTCGCTCCTTCACAGACTCTGTCCAACGACGAATACCATAAATTACGTGCATTATCCATCAAAATCATCCGAAAAATCGGCGTGATCGGTGAGTGCAACGTCCAGTTTGCCCTGGATCCCCACTCAGAAGATTACAGGGTTATTGAAGTAAATGCTCGTCTGTCGAGGTCTTCTGCCCTGGCCTCCAAGGCGACAGGTTATCCGCTCGCATTTGTGGCCGCCAAACTGGGTCTGGGCTATGGACTTCATGAATTGAAAAATTCTGTAACCAAGGTGACGACTGCCTGTTTCGAGCCTGCGCTGGACTATTGCGTCGTGAAAATTCCCCGCTGGGACCTTGGAAAATTCGTTGGAGTATCCAAAAATCTTGGATCCAGCATGAAATCCGTCGGCGAAATTATGGCCATCGGTCGAAACTTCGAAGAGGCCATCCAGAAAGGTCTTCGCATGATCGGGATCGGCATGCATGGCTTCGTTGGCAACCGCGGTGATATGGAGATTATTGATATTGATGAAGAACTGAGCAATCCGACAGACCGCAGAATTTTCGCGATCGCGGAAGCATTCCATAAAGGTTATACCGTAGATCAGATCTGGGAGATAACAAGGATCGACAAGTGGTTCCTGATGCGATTAGAGAATATTTATCTGTTAAGAAATCAGTTAAACAGTTTTAATTCACTCGAGAGTCTTCCTGCTGATCTGCTGAGTGATGCCAAGAAACTTGGATTCTCCGACTTCCAGATTGCCAGGATTGTACTGAAATCAGGTGTTAGGGATATGCACGCCGAAAGTATGAAGGTACGAGCCTTCAGAAAAACACACGGTATTCTGCCCTTTGTGAAGCAGATTGATACTCTTGCGGGTGAATATCCGGCCCAGACCAATTACCTCTACCTGACTTATAACGGATGTGAACATGATGTCAGTTTCGAGCACGACAATAAGTCTATCATCGTTTTAGGTTCCGGAGCATACCGTATCGGATCTTCCGTCGAATTCGACTGGTGTTCTGTTAACGCGGTGAATACGATAAGGAAAGCGAATTTCCGTGCTATCATGATCAATTACAATCCCGAGACCGTTTCGACGGATTATGACAACTGCGACAGACTCTATTTTGATGAGCTTTCCCTGGAAAGAGTCCTGGACATCTGTGATTTAGAGGAACCCAAAGGAACAGTGCTTTCAATGGGAGGTCAGATACCCAATAACCTGGCTATGAGGCTGCATGCCAATAATGTACCCATTCTGGGAACGACTGCCGAGAAAATTGACAATGCCGAAGACCGCAACAAGTTCTCGGCCATGCTCGATAAACTCGAAGTGGATCAGCCTCGCTGGAGCCAGCTTACTACCATCGAAGAGATATTCAAATTTGTAGATGAAGTGGGATTCCCTGTCCTGATCCGTCCTTCCTATGTTTTATCCGGCGCGGCCATGAATGTGGTCTCGAACCGCAATCAGTTGGAACATTTCCTCAAACTGGCGGCACATGTCTCGAAAGAACATCCGGTTGTCGTTTCGGAATTCATAGAAAATGCAAAGGAGATTGAGGTGGACGCGGTGGCAAAGAATGGCGAAATCGTAGCTTACGCACTGTCGGAACACGTCGAATTCGCGGGTGTTCACTCCGGCGATGCCACAATTGTCTTCCCTCCGCAGAAACTCTATATTGAGACCATCCGCCGGATTAAGAAGATATCCAGAAAAATCGCCAAGGCACTCGAAATTACAGGACCGTTCAATATCCAGTACCTTGCTAAAGACAACGATATCAAGGTGATCGAGTGCAACCTGAGGGCTTCCAGGTCATTCCCATTTGTTTCCAAGGTATTGAAGACGAATCTGATCGAAATTGCTACCAAAGCCATGCTCGATGTGCCCTTTGAGAAGCCGGACAAGTCCCTGTTTGAGCTGGATTACGTGGGCGTTAAGGCACCCCAGTTTTCTTTCCACAGACTCCTGAATGCCGACCCTGTTTTGGGTGTTGACATGGCTTCGACAGGTGAGGTGGGCTGCATTGGGGAGAATTTCTATGAGGCCCTCTTGAAGTCGATGCTCTCGGTAGGTTACCGCATTCCGAAGAAAAGTATCCTGATTTCATCTGGTCCTGTGAGAGGTAAGATCGAACTTTTGGCTTCCGCCAGGATGTTGAAGGAAAGAGATTTCACCATTTATGCAACGGGTGGTACGCATCATTTTTTCATGGAAAATGGGGTGGAAACAGAAAAAGTTTACTGGCCGGATGAAGAGGATATGTCGCCCAACACGCTCGAGCTGATCAAACAACGGAAGATTGAAATGGTTATCAACATACCTAAAGATCACACCAACAGAGAGTTATCGAATGGTTACCGCATCCGCAGGAATGCCATCGATTTCAACATTCCGTTGATCACTAATGCCCGCGTGGCCAGTGCTTTTATCTATGCCATCTGCAAATTGGAGATGGATGATATCGTTATCAAATCCTGGGACGAGTATAAATAACTGAATATTTTTTATACCTGTAATATTCTTCCATTATGTATACTAATTGTTATCTTCGTTTTTCGTTACAAAACATAACTCTTAGTAAGCATGGATCTATTTTCAGCGCAGGAAGTCAGCAAATCGTTTTCTAATTTCAAAGCACTCTCCGAGGTTTCCATTTCCGTGCCGGAAGGCACTATTTTCGGGCTACTGGGACCGAATGGGGCTGGTAAGACCACCTTGATACGTATTATCAACCAGATTACTGCTCCCGATAGCGGAACCATCTGGTTCGATGGCCGCAAAATGAAGGCCGATGACATCTACCAGATCGGGTATCTGCCCGAAGAACGTGGCCTCTACAAAAAAATGAAAGTCGGCGAGCAGGCCCTCTACCTGGGAATGCTCAAAGGACTCTCCCGCAAGGATGCCATGCGGGAACTTAAAATCTGGTTCGAGAAGTTTGAGATCATTACCTGGTGGGACAAAAAGGTAATGGAACTTTCGAAGGGGATGCAGCAAAAGGTACAGTTTATCTGCACGGTCCTTCACCGTCCGCGATTGATGATTTTTGACGAACCCTTCAGTGGTTTTGACCCCATCAATTCAGAAATAGTGAAACAGGAGATCCTCCGCATGAAGAAAGAGGGTGCCACTATTATTTTTTCCACCCACAACATGGAATCTGTCGAGGAGCTTTGTGACCACATCGCACTGATCGATAAATCAAAAAAGATATTGGACGGTCCGATCATGTCCATTCGTGAAAAATACAAATCAAACATCTTCGACGTGTCTTACAAGGGCGATTTTGCCAAAATTGAGCACGAATTTGGCGGCAAATATTCCATTTTGTCGCATGACGAGACCGGCAGGACCAACAGTCTGAAGATTCAATTTCTTAATGGAAATAGCTCCGGAACGTTAATCAAAGATCTGGTGGAACATGTTGAAATTGTATCCTTTAACGAATTGATTCCCAGCATGAATGAGGTATTCATCAAAGTAGTAAAACAAAATTCATAACCAAATAACATGAGCAAAATAGGATTAGTTCTCACCAGGGAATATACGACAAGAGTCAGAAAAAAATCGTTCATTATCATGACGATCCTGATGCCGGCATTGATGGCAGCCATGTTTATTCTCCCCGCTTACTTCATGTCTCAGGATGATACAAAAGAAAGATCTATAGCCGTTTATGACGGTTCATCTATCCTGTTGGGGCAGCTTGAGAGTACGGATTACACCAAGTATAAGTTCATTCCTAAAGAAGAATACGACAAGATTAAAGACAATATCAAGGCAACGGATTATTATGCCTTGCTGGTTATCCAACCGAATCTGCTGGAGACCAATACTGTGCAATTAATCTCTATGAGTAGTATTCCTTTTGACGTTAAGAACCTGATTCAAAACAAGATCAGAACGGTGATCGAGAAAGAGAAGATGGCCGAGGTGATAAAACAAACCGCAATCCCCGACCTGGAAGCGCGCATTAAAGCCACAAAGACCTCAATTACAGTCAATACAATAAAGCTGGGTGAGAGTGGGGAGGCAAAGAAAAGTTCTACTGAGATTGGCATGATTCTGGGTTACGTCTTCGGCTTCGTCATCTACATGTTTATTCTACTCTACGGACAGATGGTGATGCAGGGAGTGATGGAAGAAAAGCAAAGCCGAATTGTCGAGGTGATTATCTCGAGCGTGAAGCCTTTCGACCTCATGATGGGAAAGATCGTTGGTATCGCGCTAGTTGGGCTTACTCAGCTGGCAATATGGATCATATTGGGAATCGCTATCATTTCAGGAGCCAGGGGGCTGATGCCCGGCGCCCAACATGCCGGAGCAACCCAGAATATCATGGCCCAGTCGCAGATAGCTGCTCAGTCTGCTACTCCGGCCGAACTGGATAAAATGCAGGAAATTCTCTCCATGATGGGAACGGTAAATTTCCCGTTAATCATCGGATGTTTCATCTTTTTCTTCATCGGAGGATACTTATTATATAGTTCAATGTTCGCCGCGGTAGGTTCAGCCGTGGATGCGACCGAGGATGCCCAGCAATTTATGATGCCAATCATGATGCCGATCATCCTGGCTATTCTGGTCATGATGAGTGCCATAAAAAACCCTGAAGGGGCAACAGCCTTCTGGTTCAGCATGATTCCATTCACCTCGCCGGTGGTCATGATGGCGAGGATTCCTTTCGGGGTACCGGCCTGGCAGCTGGCCTTGTCTATGCTGCTGCTGATCGCGACATTTGTTTTGATGGTCTGGGCTGCCGGCAAAATCTACCGTACCGGTATTCTGATGTATGGTAAAAAAACTTCTTGGAAGGAATTGGGTAAATGGCTGACCTACAAATCATAAACGCTGTAATTGATTTAGGAACCAATACTTGCAATCTGCTGATTGCCACTACTTCCGGGGATGGGACTTTCAGTGTACTGCACGAGGAAAGAATCGCGGTCAAGATGGGACGGGGCGGAATTCACAAAGAAAAATTGCTGCCTGAGGCAATGGAGAGAGGGTTGACTGCCCTCTCTTTGCATGAGGTCAACATCCGGAAATTCGGAGCTTCCCGGGTACGGCTTATAGGTACTTCTGCCATTCGTGGAGCCACCAACCGAGCGGATTTTATTGACAAGGTACGCAGTCGTTTCGGATGGGAAATGGAGGTCATCGATGGCAATCGCGAGGCTGAATATATTTTCAGGGGCACCGTCAACTCGCTGCCACCGCTGAATGAGAAATATCTTGTACTGGATATCGGTGGCGGAAGCAATGAATTTATTCTTGCCGAACGGGAACGGATTCTCTGGAAAAAAAGTTTTAATATTGGCATTGCCCGTGTTTTGGAGCTGTTCCCGATGTCTGATCCACCATCCCAACCGGAGATTGCCCTGGTGGAGAAATGGTTTCACAGCCATTTGGCGCCTTTGCGGGAGATTTGCAGCCTGCACCAGCCGCAGGTTTTGGTTGGCTGCTCGGGGGCTTTCGATACGCTGATGGATATCCTGGAGGCCAGGGAACCCGATGCAACCTTCCGCAAATCCTCCGTTTTCCCTTTAAACGAATTTTACCGCATTCATCAAGCGTTGATTACGGTAAACCGGGAAAGCCGCAGCTTGATCGCCGGTGTCGATAAAAACCGGGTCGAAATGATCATCATCGCCACAATATTTATTAATTTCATCCTTCGGGAGTTGAATATCCGGGAGTTGATCCATACCCATTTCTCACTGAAAGAAGGGGTCATGTTCGAGATGGCCGGAGGAGCTTCCTAAAATTTACTGTTATGCTAAAAATACTGGTGATCGACGATGAAAAAAGTATCCGGAACACCCTGAAGGATATTCTGGGATTTGAAGGATATCAGGTCGAAATAGCCGAAAACGGGATGGTAGGGATCGAATTAGTCAAATCGACTGATTTTGACATCATCCTTTGTGATATTAAAATGCCCGATATGGACGGGATTGAAGTACTCGAACAGATCATGCATCTTAAGCCGGAGTCCACGATGGTAATGATTTCCGGACACGGAACCATCGACACTGCCGTAGAAGCCATCAAGAAGGGAGCTTTCGACTTTATTGAAAAGCCGCTGGATCTTAACAGACTCCTGATCACACTACGAAATGCCTGCGATAAGACGGCTTTGGTGAAGGAAACTATCATCCTGAAGCAAAAAGTCGGTAAGAAATTCGAGATCATCGGAGAATCTCCCGCCATCAAAAAAGTGCTGGAGATGTGCGACAGGGTCGCCCCGACCGAAGCCCGGGTACTGATTACCGGGGCGAATGGTACCGGAAAAGAGCTGGTGGCCCGCCGGCTTCATGAATTTTCACCCCGGGCCGAAAATCCTTTTGTAGAGGTTAACTGCGCAGCTATTCCCTCTGAACTGATCGAGAGTGAACTTTTCGGTCATGAAAAAGGGGCCTTTACTTCTGCCATCAAACAGAGAAAAGGAAAATTCGAACAGGCCGATGGCGGGTCGTTGTTTCTGGATGAGGTCGGCGACATGAGTCTTTCAGCGCAGGCAAAAGTACTGAGGGCCTTGCAGGAAAATATAATCATCCGGGTAGGAAGCGATAAGCAAGTGGAGGTTAATGTACGGGTTATTGCTGCCACCAACAAGGATCTTCAGGAAGAGATCAGAAACGGCAGTTTCAGGGAAGATCTTTACCACCGTCTAAGCGTCATTCTGATCCATGTACCGACTCTCAATGAGCGGAAGGAGGACATCCCTATCCTTGCACAGTATTTTATTGAGCAGCTATGTGGTGAATACGGACAGCCACCTAAAGAAATCACACAGGTTGCCCTTGATATGCTTGCCGACCGTACCTGGAGTGGTAATATCCGCGAATTTCACAATGTCATTGAAAGGCTGATCATTCTGGGCGGTAAAGTTATCACGGAGGAGGATATTACTAGTTTTGTTGGTTAGCGGAAAAAAGTTCCTTTGGGAACTTTCGTATGATTCAATTTTCAGGGTACTATTATATTTAACGATAACGGATCGATGCTAATCTCCAGCGGATCGTTGTTGTTGATGGGTTCTCCGTCGATGTGAAAATTCAGATTCGCCCCTCTGATGGTCACTTTCGCTGTCTTAAAATAGGTGCACAAGCCCGACTGATCGATGGTTTTATTGAACAGCCTGAAGCCCAGACCCACAGCGCCAAAGAATCCAAATGGTTTAAGGGCACTGAAATCCAGGATACCATCGGTAACGGTGGCCCTGGGAGCAATAAAGGCATTGTTCCCGTACTGGGATGTGTTGGTGACCGCTATGATAAAAGCATTGAGCCGGATGATTTCGCCATTGGCCTCCACCATATATTCAGCTGGTTTGTATCCAAAAAATTCTTTCACAACAGCCTTGAAATAGGGTAATGGTCCCCTGCTGGTTGATTTGTTGAAGCAACGTGCAATGTGGTCATCGAATCCCATTCCGCAGAGATTCATGAACCGGTGACCGTTTGCCAGTCCTGTGTCGATCTTCACCGGGTGACCGTTCAACAGCTGCCGGACGGCAGTTTCAGGCTTCATGGATAGTCCCAGCTCTCGTCCGAGAGCATTTCCGGATCCAGCAGGGATCAGTCCCATGATACCGCTCGTGCCTGCCAGGGCAGAACCTACCTCATTCATGGTACCATCCCCGCCAACCGCGACAAACACATCAAATTTCTCAAATTTCTTTTCGATAATCTTTTTGGCATCTCCGGCGCAGCGGGTGAAAAGAATCTTATGAGATACACCCTTTTCTTTGCAGGCATTGTCAATCATCAGAAGAAAATCTCTTCTTGCACCGACACCCGCGACAGGATTCAGTATAAAAAGATACTTCAACTTCTTCGCCTTTTCCGAAACAGTTTTTGCCATTTTTACTTACTGCATTTAAAATAATCATACAAGCGCCACAAAGATAATTCATGCAATCGAAATACCCACGAACAAATATTCAGGTCAACCGAAAATGATGATGTGGGTATTAGCTTCGCTGATCTTCGATTCCATGTGGCCGAAAAAAACAAAATACTAACACATGAACTAATAATTTTTTAAAAAGATTATTGCATTTTTTTTTATTAAAGTAGGTTTTTTGGGGAATTTGAATTGATTATATTCGATAGGTTTTTGCAACATTCTGTATTTCAAATATTTAGAACAATAAAGTTATGAACAATTGTTAATAACTCCGGTTGAAACAAGGTTTGTATAAAAGCATCAAAAAAGTTGCATCGATAGCATCATTTGCATTACATTTGATTTATCAGGTCAGCCATAAAGGGTCACCCAAAAATGGTGGAAGCGGCCAAAAGTTCTTAACTGAGTTTGAAGCCAAATCGTACGGATCGCAAGATCCGCATCACAGATGGGTCGGAGTTTGGGCCAACAGGGAGCAATCCAATGTAGCCTAACCAGCCAAAAAGTGCTGAGTGTTCTTTTCAATGTTGAAGCAACCCCTCCGTCAAGGATTCCGCAAGGGGTTCGTGGGGAGATCCAGGAACAGAAGCCGCAAGGCAGACGGGAGAGGAAGCCAGAACGAAACGCCGTTAAAAGCGAATCGGAAAGGTGGGAGCCGAAGAGGCAAGATCGGGATGAAAGTTCCGGAGGCGCGTCGAACGGCCGGCATGAAACAGACGCTGAGCGTTCTTTAGGTAGTGAAGTTTAAAGTGTAAAACGGAAAGCGGTGCAAATCGCAGGAAGTTTTCGATGAAAATCGCAGCCGCAAGGCGGTGAGAGTACCCGGGAAAGCGACACATCGCAAGATGAAACAGCTCAGCGGACTTTAAGCAACTCCCTCCCGGAAAGTGTCACACCGGATGCCGCAAGGCACTCGCAGAGACGCAGAAAGGAGAGCCGGAAATTACAGCTGTAACAGGTCGTAATGGAAGGTTTAGGGTCAGAAAGGCAGGAAACAAAGCGCAAGCCGCGTGGAATCCGGAAGACCAGCCGTAATAACCGTAACTTGGTGCCGCGACAAGTTCGCTTGTCAAGGCAAAACGGGGACAAATTCAAAAGATTTGTTCCCGTTTGTGCGTTTATATACCCCCTTCCCTTTCGATGCCATTCAATGCATTTATGGAGAGGTCGATTTGAAAGCTCATAATTCAAAAAGCTTTTTCTGCAGTTCAGGGGTTAACCTGACTGTTTCCCCTTTTCTTACCTGTTCAATCCCGACCGTAACAGATTCAAGATTCAGTGGGTCATCAAACCACGGATCGTTGCTTGGGCTTGGGCTTTCTGGTATGTTGTTTCCCCTTGGCACGAGTTCCAAAAATTCATTTTTTCGCTTGATGATCACTCTTTCTTTCGTTGCCAGATCAAGGTATTTTTTCTGGCTGTCCCTGAACTCCCTGCTGCTTACGACTAACATTTCTTTCAATTTAATTTAAACGTGTACCATTTTCGGTACAAAAATAAGAAATCAATCAGTCTTTTTAATATGTTGTAACTCTTGTGGCGTAGTTTTTTACGACGCCATGTTTCTCCTTGCCCTAAGCAATCCGGACTACTCGTTTCTGGTTGTCAAACGGGGAATCCACAACCTCGAATGCAAGAATCCCTATTATTTCAAAATATCCGGAATACCTAGGTCTTTGCATATTTTGCGACATAGATTCTCCTTAATGTCAGGATGTCTGGGAACGGTTGACAGTTGTCCGTTGCTAATATTTCTGTACAGGGTATGGCTTCTTCCTTCACGGACGAAGGTGCAATTGTATTTTTCGAGGTATTTGATCAGGTTATTTCTCTTCATCAGAAGCTGAACGACATGGTTTGGGTAATTATCTTATTTACTTTACCCTTCCTGCTTGTAGCCCTCATCTCTTCAAACACCAGATTCACAGCCTCTGCAAGGTTTGCTTTTGCTTCCTCAAGAGTTTCCCCCTGGGTGTTTATCCCGGATATCTCCTGCACGTAAGCAATGAAGCCACCTTCCTCGCAAGGCTCGAAAACAGCCGTCATCTCAATGTTATTTATTGTTCCCATTTGTAAAATTTTAACCTAATTGACAAAGATAAGAAATCAATCAGTCTTTTTAATATGTTGAAATTCTTGTGGCGAGGTTTTTTACGACGCCATGTTTCTATGTAAATAACTGTAAAAAAAAATTTACTAAAGGTATACATATATATATCTTTACCGAGCTGATTTTAGAAAAATGGCCTTCATGAAATCATCAGAATTAAAAGTCTAAAATACTAAGAAACATTAATTTATGGAAACAATTAAGGTAATCATTGAAAAAACAAAAGATATGTATTCAGCCTATGCTGAAAATACCAAAGGTATTTATGCAGGTGGAGACACAGTCGAAGAGGTAAAACAGTCAGTTTTAGATGCCATAAGGCTACTGAAAGATTATAATACCGATGAAAACATTCCGGACATATTAAAAGGGGACTATCAAATTGTGTATCGTTTTGATACACAAAGTTTTCTAAACTATTACAACAAGGTGTTTACCAACGTCGCACTGGAACGCATAACAGGTATCAACCAAAAGCTACTGCATCACTATGCAACCGGACTGAAAAAGCCGCGTGAACCACAAAGAAAAAAAATTGAAATTGCCCTTCACAAACTAGGCTCAGAGCTTTTATCGTTGGAGCTATAATTTGCCAAAGCTGCCCTTTCGCGCATTATCTGGATCAACCAGCGCCAGCTGTGGCATTATGCATCCGGGATGCGCAAACCGCGACCGGCACAACGCAAAAGAATTGAAGATAGATTACGCAGATTGGGGACGGAGTTGTTAACCATTGGAATTTGATTCATCACTCAATATGATTGCCTTCGCAAAAATTAAGTATGGATGACAATATCTGTTTTGGTAATTGTGCATCCACAATAAATTTCATGTGAAAACTATTTTGCTTTATTAAGGCCACATGGAACCCTCATCGATTTTTATACTCTTTGATGAGCCATTGATCATGAGGGTTTCATGATGCAATACTGTAAATACTTTTATTGGTATAGGCGCTTAGACCGCCCAGTTTTTTTATAATGTTACATTCGTTACATGAATGTACGAAATCAATTTAAAGGTGGACTACTCCTTAATTGAAATAAAAAGTACTTTTAGCAACTGAATAATTGTCAAATATGAAATTAAAGCCAAATTATAAAGTCAGAGAGATTGCCGGCGAAAAGATGGTGGTTATGCAGGGCAAAGATGGAGTAGATCTGACGAAAGTTATACTGCTTAACAACAGTGCTGAATGGCTTTGGAATTCGCTCGAGGGAAAAGATTTTTCCCTCGACAGTGTCGCTCAACTACTGGAAGAGAGGTACACAATAGGAAAGGAACAGTCCGAGACAGATGCAGGAAAGTGGATAGACTCGATGGTTAAGGTGGGGCTGATTGAAACCTAAACCACCCAACTTGTCTTCCATTGTTATTTTTTCCATCTAAAAAATGCTGCGTTATGGTTCTTTCAAAAGAAAACAGTACCCTTTTTTCCCTTCTCAGGCATGCCATTTGGCAAAATCGCGAAGAAGAGCGGATCGATTTCGACTTAACAACCCAGGAATGGCAGAGGTTAATCGAAAATGCGGCTAGTATGGGAGTCCTTGCGATCGCTTTTGATGCGCTTCCCAAAGGTGAAGCATTTCCCGGCCTTTCGAAGGAGTTGATGATCCGCTGGGGACTGAGTGTTCAGCGGTTAGAGGACAGGAACAGACGACAAAGGGAAGCGCTCAGGGAGTTAATTGACACCTTCAGGGAAAACCAGATAGCGGTTTTGCTGCTAAAAGGTTTGGGCCTTGCAGAAAACTATCCTCTTCCGGCTCACAGGGAGTGCGGCGATCTGGATATTTACCTGTTCGGAGACTATGAAAAGGGGAACCAGGTAATCGAGGCCTTAGGAATTGAGGTTGACAAAGAGTGTTCTAAACATTCCAGCTTCTTTTTTAAAGGTATTCATGTGGAAAACCACCTCAGTTTTTTGAATCTCGACCTTTCAGAAACCAACATAAACCTGGAGGTACACCTTCACAGGATTCTTAAAGAGCAAGGATACGAAACAATTATGATTGATGATATTACAGTTC
>DATCHD010000027.1:0-37401 GCA_036508555.1 Prolixibacteraceae bacterium | reverse complement strand
TGATCAATATTACCATAGTCAGAATCTCAATTTTTATTTTGTTCGGCTCCGGATAATCTCTTCTGCCAGCATACGGGCAGTCTTATCAGATTCAATGTAATCATCTAAATCAGGATGTTTCACAAATGGGATCCTAGCCATTACTTCCTCATTGATTCTGGCTATATCCGGAAATGAAATTTTCTCGTTTATAAAAGCTTTTACAGAAACCTCATTGGCTGCATTCAAAACACATGCAAGGTTACCTCCTTTGTTCAGTGCCTCAAATGAAAGTGCAAGATTACGAAAAATTTTCGTATCCGGCGTTGTGAATGTGAAAGTCGGGCAGGCTGCAAAATCGAATCGAGGTAGCTTGTTCTGTATGCGAATAGGGTAGCTTAAGGCAAACTGTATTGGTATTCGCATATCTGGAAGTCCCAGTTGAGCCTTGATGGATCCGTCGCAGAACTGCACCATGGAATGGATGATGCTTTGCGGATGGACAACCACCTCAATCTGTTCGGGTTTCAGGCCAAAGAGCCATTTGGCCTCGATAACCTCAAATCCTTTGTTCATCAAGGTAGCGGAATCGATGGTGATTTTAGCCCCCATATCCCAGTTAGGATGTTTTAGCGCTTCTTTAACTGTCACTTTTTCAAGCTGTTCTCTGGATTTGCCATGAAATGGTCCGCCGGAACAGGTCAGGATAATTTTCTCAACTGATTCTTCCGCTTCACCCACCAGGCACTGAAAGATGGCTGAATGTTCGGAATCGATGGGCAGAATTTCAGATTTGTTCTCCGTCGCGAGTCTGGTAATAAGATCGCCGGCAACAACTAACGTTTCCTTGTTGGCCAGGGCGATTTGTTTTCTGGCTTTTACGGCCCTGATAGTTGGTAATAATCCCGAATAGCCGACCATGGCCGTGACAACGGTATCGATTGAACCCATTTCAACCACCTGGGCTATAGCATCACAACCCGCGTAAACCTTAACAGGAAGATGAGCCAGCGCTTCTTTGACCTGCTTGTATTTTTCTTCATTGCTGATGATGACCACATTAGGCATGAATTTTAGCGTCTGTTTAATCAGCAGATTTACGTTGTTATTGGCTGTAAGTACTTCGACAGAAAATAGATCAGGATTGTTTTCAATAACTTCCAGCGTCTGCTGACCTATTGATCCTGTTGAGCCGAGCAGGGCAATTTTCTTCATGTTCAGGCGGAGTTAAAAACTTATATAATCTTGAGGATTAATTGGATTTCCACTAACCCATAACTCGAAATGCAGATGAGGTCCGGTGGTCATTCTACCGGTATTTCCCATGATAGCAATCACTTCACCGGCCTTAACTTTATCGCCTTGTTTTTTTAGCAATTCGGCATTGTGTTTGTAGCTGGTGACGATATTCTGGTCATGTTGTATGATAATGACATAACCGGTTTCCATGGTCCATTCG
Source organism: Prolixibacteraceae bacterium (assembly GCA_036508555.1). Taxonomy (GTDB): domain Bacteria; phylum Bacteroidota; class Bacteroidia; order Bacteroidales; family Prolixibacteraceae; genus CAINVV01. Next base: position 35,963 of record DATCHD010000027.1, on the reverse strand, counting down.
GCAAAAATGACAGTGCCATCCAGTGCGGATGAGACCCTCGAATTTTGTTTCGCGACGATGTCGACCCCATAATGACCGGAAGAGATATCCTGTTTAGAAGTAACCATACCCTTCAATGGTGGGAAAAACAACAGACTGGCTAATCCGCTTTTTCGCGAACCGCCGGGAGTTAAATGCAGGTTGAATTGTTCCTGTTCGAGTTCATCTTTGAATAGGCTGTCCTGGTTCATGCGTCTTAAATCATTCAGATTCGGTCGTATGACAGAATCTCTTCTGACCGCAGAGTCCAAAGAGTTTTCGCCGCTAAGCATGGCACGAAGATCACGGAAATAGCGATCGTACAGACTGATTTTTTGTTCGATGGAGTCAGTCACAAGGGCATTCTGAATCAACTCCTGTCTGAGTTTTCCGCTCGGATAACCTGGAATATATTCCCGCAAGGGAGTGAAAGCGATTAGGATTGTGACTCCGATGATGATTGTGACTACGGCTCCAACCAGTCCAAGGACCAATGTTCGGGCATTGAATCTGATCTGTTTGATAATATGCAGGTTGAGGTCGTTGAAAATGACGATCCGGTAAGGGTTCTGAAACAACTTTCTCAACTGATCTCTTTTCCTGTCTAGCCACATTTGTGCGATATTCTTGAAAATCCAAACTTACATAAAAAACTCGCATTTATATTGCAAAATCGGAAAAAGCAACTACCTTTGCACTCACAAAACCAGACACAGAAGGTTTTAAAAATATACTGTGGGGTAGAGCAGTTGGTAGCTCGTCGGGCTCATAACCCGGAGGTCGTAGGTTCGAGTCCTACCCCCGCTACTTCGAAGGACAGGTCAGTAGAAATGCTGATCTGTCCTTTTTTTTGGGAAAATTTGCAGCGTGAAGATCCTTGTAGTTGAGGCAGGAGGAATTAATTGTAATCTACTAATTTTCTACAAAGTCACACTGTACTTTTACGGTATTAACACTTAAAAATAGAATTGATGAAAAAATTAATGTCCTTGCTAAATGGGGTGTCGAAAAACCGGGCGAATTCGAGGTTGAATTCACGCTGAATGGCGTTGCTTCTTCTGCATTATTTGATACTGCCGGAAAATTCCTGGAGTCGGAAGCCACAGTGAAAAATGCCGATCTGCCACAAGCCGTGAAAGCAACAATTGCCAAAGATTTTGCAGGTTTTAAACTTGACGAAATTGAAAAATCAACGGATTCAAAAGGCGTTGTAACCTATGAAATGGAAGCGGCAAAAGGGAAAGAAAAACTCGCACTGGATTTTGATGCGAACGGGAAACTCCTTTCAAAAGAGCCACTCAAGAAAAAGGACTAAAATGATTTTGATCCAATTTTCGGTACAGTTCCGGTTAGGCCTTTACGATTAGCTGTCACCGTTGGAATAGTTATTGATTATAGTGTGAAAGTGAAGTTGATTTTGTAAGCTCATCCGCAATTAACTCAGCTTGTTTCAAAACAGTTTCAGTAGCCAGCAACTGCATATCCGGAGGATAGCCGTACTTTCTTAAGATCCTTTTCACTGCAACTTTCAGTTTAGCTTTCACACTCTCTTTGATGGTCCAATCGATGGAGGCATTCTGTCGGATAGTTTCTGTTAAGACAACAGCCAACTCTCTTAGTTTGTCCTGCGCCATTAGCTCCCTGGCACTTTCATTGTCAGAAACTGCTGTGTAAAAAGCATATTCAAAGTCAGTTAAGCCCAGGTGTTTGGCTTCGCTGTCCATGTTGACAATCTCCTTGCTCAAATGGATCAGTTCGTCTATCACTTCTGCGGCAGTCAGGATCTTGGTATGGTACTTTTTGATCGCATTTTCAAGCATTTCCAACAATGACCTACCCTTGACAAGGTTCTTTTTCAGACGTGATTTTATTTCATCGTTCAACAATTTCTTCAGCACTTCCAAGGCAATGTTCTTATGTTCCATTCCTTTTAACTCCATTAGGAACTCTTCTGACAGGATAGAAATATCCGGTTTCTTTATTCCGGCAGCATCAAATACATCGATTACCTTCTCTGAGACCAGTGCCTTGTCTATAACCTGACGAATGGTGGTTTCAATCTCTTCATCACGTCTGCCCATTCCTGTTGAGTCAAATTTAGCCAACCGGGCTTTTACTGCCTGAAAGAACGAAACTTCATCTTTGACATCCATCGCCTGATCGTGGGGAATGGCAATAGCAAAGGCCCTTGACAAGGCAGTGACTTCGTTGATGTATCTTTTCTTTCCATCCTCAAGACCCAAAATATGTTCTTCTGCAGCAAGGATCATGGAGAGCTTTCCGGATGTTTCTGCCTCAAAATAATCCTCATAAGGAAAGGAGTGGTACATCTGGGACACGACTTCCAGTTTCTCCAGCATCAATTGGACGGCTTGTTCCTGAAGTATGGTTGGATCACCTTTGCCTCCTGAATCCGCATAGAAGGACAACGCCTTCTTCAAATCTGAAGCTATTCCCAAGTAATCGACAATCAGACCCCCCGGTTTATCCAAATACACGCGGTTCACTCTCGCGATGGCCTGCATCAGGTTATGGCCTTTCATAGGCTTGTCGATATAAAGCGTGTGTAAACTGGGAGCATCGAACCCGGTCAGCCACATATCCCGAACGATGACCAATTTCAATTCATCGTCAGGATCTTTCATCCGTTCGGCCAGGGTTCTTCGCTGCTCCTTGGATGTGTAATGTTTGGCTATCCTGGGACCATCGGAAGAAGCAGAGGTCATCACAACTTTGATAACACCTTTGTTCAGGTCATCCGAATGCCATTCAGGTTTTAGCTTGACAATAGCATAATAAAGGTCTGCAGCAATTCTGCGACTCATCGATACGATCATTCCCTTGCCTTCAAAAACTTCCTGTCGTTGTTCAAAGTGAGTGATAATATCTTTGGCAATATTCTTAACCCGGTTTTCACTTCCTACCAACGCTTCCAGCTGCGTCCATTTTGCTTTGGCTTTTTGTGCATTGGAAGAAGAAGACGAAAAACCTTGCACCTCCAAATCCTCAACCAATTCTTCATCCAACTCAACTACCAGCTTTTTGCCCTCTTCGCTCAAATTCACCTTTGCCAATCTGCTTTCGTAATATATCCGTACCGTCGCACCATCCTCAACAGCCTGGGCAATATCGTATATATCCACATAGTTCCCGAAAACGGCAGGTGTATTGATATCGGTATTCTCGATGGGTGTTCCGGTGAAACCTAAATAAGTGGCATTGGGTAAGGCATCGCGCATATATTTGGCAAACCCGTAAACGATTTTCTTCCCGATTACATTTCCCTTGTTGTCTTTGGCATCGATGGTTTTAGCTTTGAAGCCATATTGGGTCCGGTGGGCCTCATCGGCTATGACAACGATATTCTGACGATCGGAGAGCAGGTCGTAAACATTTCCCTCTTCGGGTTGGAATTTTTGAATCGTGGCAAAGACAATGCCTCCTGAAGCTACTTTGAGCAACTCCTTTAGTTGATTTCGATCTTCCGCCTGTACCGGTTCCTGCCGAAGCAATTGACGGGATGCGGCAAAGGTGTCGAACAATTGGTCATCGAGGTCATTCCGGTCAGTAATTACCAGGATGGTTGGATTGTTTAATGCCAAAACGATCTTCCCTGTATAGAAAACCATCGAGAGTGATTTTCCACTCCCCTGTGTATGCCAGACTACGCCTCCTTTGCGGTCGCCTATGGGTTGTTTTTTTACACCCGGCAAACCGTAACTTTCGGGTGATTCCATGATGTTTCCATCTTGTGAGACAAGGCATGCCTTGTCTCTACCGTAGCCTGATGCACGCAGGGTGGATTCAACTGCCCGGTTCACCGCATAGTACTGATGATAGGCCGCTATTTTTTTAACAGTTATGATGGTGGTTATTCCGGTATCAGCATCCTCTTTCTTAGATTTTTCAAAGACAATGAAATGCCGGATTAGATCCAACAAGGTTTCTTTGTTCAACATTCCCTGGATCAAAGTCTCCAGCTGACTGACAAGGTGTGATGCTTCTGTTTTTCCATCGGCAGTTTTCCAGGCCATGTAACGGCTAAACCCGGCTGATAAGGAACCGGCTTTGGCTTCCAATCCATCTGAAATAATGTTGAAGCCATTGTAGGTGAATAGATTTGGAATAACTGCCTTGTATGTTTCTATTTGCCGGAAGGCCGAATGAATGTTTGCTTTCTCATCCGCTGCATTTTTTAGTTCGATCACTACCAGCGGAATGCCATTCACGAACAGGATGATATCCGGACGTTTATTTTGGTGATTCTCGATGATGGTGAATTGGTTAACTACCGCGAAATCATTGTTGGCAGGATTTTTAAAATCAATGAGCCAAACATGGTCACCCCGGTCGTCTCCTTCCACCCTTTTCGTTACCGGAATACCTTCCGTGAGCAGGCGGTGAAATGTTTCGTTGTTGGCGATCAATTCAGGCGATGCAATGCGCTGGATCTCCTTAATGGCTTCGAGTTGCGCATCAACCGGAATACCCGGATTGATTCTCCTGACTGCAAGTTTTAACCGTTGTACCAATAAGACCTGATCATAGGCAACTCGTTCCGGATTGGTACCATCGGAAGCTATATCCGGGCCGTAGAGATAATGGTATCCCAAATCTTCGAGCTTTTTAATTGCCAATAGTTCTATTGCAGATTCAGTTATTTTGGTCATAGTTGAAAATAAATTTGCATTTCAACAAAAAAACATTGTATATTTGTAGTATCTCATTAACCATGCGTTAAAGGAGTTACGAAGTCGTCAGGTTTTACCTGGCGATTTCTGCGTTTTAAGCCATTCCTCATACTCCTTTTGTTTCTTTCTTTTCTCGTGATCATATTTTGACACAAAAACTGTTCAAAGGTTCTTTCTAACTATATTTGAAGTATTTGAGGTTTTTAGTGATAAGAAAATCTAATAAAGTATAAAAATAGAAAAGGAAGTCAATATAGACTTCCTTTTCTATTTTTATTTTCAATGGTTTTACTAAACTAATGGAACAAGACCGTGCAGATTAGCATATTCTTCAATTTTTCCAACTTCGGCTAAATCTACATATTCAGAATCATTCCAGTCTTTTATACTTTTCCAGGTATCGTGCTGGTGTGGAAACAACTTTTTATCGGGTTCAGAAGAGATATGAAACCCTTTGGCTTTAATCAATGCTTTATTGAGCATGAATAAGACGGCTAAATCATTTTGAATATGATAATTTTGTCTTTCCAGATCAATTGTCTGAGCATAAACCGGTATTTCATTTTTCCCAATTAAATCTACCTTCACAGGCATAATCAAGCCCGGTATAATTTCAGGGGTTACTTCCTGCTCAATATTAAAATAGGGTTGAACCGCATTGAAAAATGTCGTACGATTACTATCAAAGGAACGTGGCTCGGAAATGGCTTCAATAAATGCATATTCATCCACATATTTTTTAAACAGCAACTCGAACAGGTCATCACTTGACTGAAGTTCTATGGTTTTAGGTTTACTGAATATCAACAAATTATTGCTGTACCTGCTTAAATATTCCAAATAGCTCAGGCTGAATGATTTATTAAAGCCGTCAGAACCACCATATAGACCTTTAAATTTTTCATTTTCCTGGAATACAGTTGATGAAATTTGTTTAAGGGTGTCTTTAAGGTATTTGATAGCTGGTTGCGACATTAATTCTTTTACAACTGCAATTTTGTTTTTTGAAAAACGAAAATTTACATTATCCTGACCCACAAGCATTAGACCTATGGCTACCTGCTCTTGTATTTCTGGTCGGATGGATGCCGATAATATGCTAAAGTGAGATTGCATTGTCTTTGATATTATTATTCTGTTGTAAAAACGACAAAAATAGATTAAAAGAACTTACCAACCATTCATCAACAAAAATTTCGTTAATTAGTTTATTTTCAAGTGCTTTCTTATCAATATTCCATTCTAATGGAAGCTGCTCAATTATTTCAATGGCATTTTTACCACATAATTGAACTTTTGAAAAAAAATACTCTCGAATGTCATCAAGACTGTCTCTGTCTAAATCTTTATCACTAAAGAGTTTTAAGAAAAAAAGGGAACTGATAATGCTGTCTTGATAAGTTAGCTCACATATCGGAATACTAATGTTGCGGGTATTAAAGATTTTCTCATGGTCAATAGGCACAAAAACTCTTTGATTTTCAATATCTACCAGCAAATTGTAATTGTTGTGGTTACGATCTTCATTGGCAAGCCACAGATCAAATAGTGCTATGCATAATAGTTCCCTCCTGTTTGGTATTGCTCTACGCTGTTGGTACGAAATATTAGCATTAAAGTTAGTAATTTCTGCATAATTCCGACAATATTTCGATCCAAAACAGGTAAAATCAAAATAATTTGAGTTTAAGTTATAATCCGATGGAATGTGCTCTCTTTGAACTGTAATCAATGCAAAATCCGGAACATTTAATTCCCAAATCTTCAGGAATGAGGCAGCAATAAACTCACACATAAGCCTTAATGCAACACTATATCCAGTATTATACTTACACACATAACTATTCATGTCATTACATGTCAACAATATAGGCCGACAGCCATTCGTGTCAAATATTCTGTCTGCTGTTTGTATACTATAAAGGCTCTGCATGTATCAATATTTTATTCTTCCACCCTTACCTCCCCATTCATCAACTTCGGCAATAAAGTATCCCGGAGGGCTGTGAGGGTGTAGATTTGGTTATGGTTTGATTTGATTTTTTCGAAACTTGGGTTTACTACTGAATGAAATTCTTTAATCCTTTCGATACAATTCAAGACTGGAATTTTTTTAATCAGAAGCTGACTAATGTTTTGCTGCGCAGATCCCACTGCCATATTGATCAATTCATCTTTATTAAATTTTACCAATTGAAATAGATAGGTATAAGGATAATTTTCATTCGGCTTCAAAGCACAAACGGCTTGATTGCAGGTCATTTCTTTTGTTATAATTCCATATTCTCCAACCGTTGCACCATACATAGCTATCAAGACAGAGTTCTTAGGTAAAATCTTTGCTGAGGACTTTTTTAATGCTTCTTCTGAAATTTTTTCTTCAGTATCTAGGATAAAAGTCCCGTTAAGCTCTTTCGATTTCACCCAATTGATAGACCCACCTTTATAAAATCCCATATTTGATCGTGAAGGAGTTCCTCCAGACGTTGTTTCAATTACTTCACCTAATTCAACTTCTTCCCACTCCTCCTTTGCTTCCACCACAAACCACTGCCTAAAAAGTGTTTCGGCCATACCTTCCAGGGTGGTGTTTTGGCGGCGGAGAAGGTCAATTTTATTGTCCAAACTGGAGAGGATGGAAGCGATGGCGCGTTGTTCGAGGAGAGAAGGAAGAGAAATAGTTATTTCATTGATTACTGGAACAGTCAAGCTTGGAACAGCAGAACCGACATTCAATATTGAATAATCGACAGTTGTTAATTGATAAAACAGAAATTTTGGAAAAACCGAAGACTTATCAATTTTACTCCAAAACATCGTGTCAACTGTCCAAAATGGAGAATTCTGATACATTATATTATTCAAAGTACCTTTCCGAGGAATCAAAATAGATTCTTCGTCATAAATGTAACGATCAACATATCTCATTAGTCCTCCGCTACCTAGACAAGGAATTACACCTTCACCAAGTTGTTTATGGTCTTTGCCATACTTTATCTCCAAAACAGAGCCAAGCTGAACTTCTTTCCACTCACTCATTTATCTTGATCTTTTGAAAGTTTTAAGCCTTTTGTTTTTGCGGGCAATTTCGAACTGGCTTTTTCAATTTTCTTTTCCTCGTTTTGCACCCGGCGTTCCAGTTTTTTAATGTCTTCTGCAGGTGGGAGTTCTTCCGGCTTGATACCCCGCTGGCCAAGCATTTCACGTACGCTGGTATTATTTTGGATGTGTTCCTTCGTTATTGGCTGTTCGCCAAAGAGGTCTTTGCTTTCAACATTGTGGTTGGTCATTTCGGTTGCAAGGTTTTTTGCAGCAATGGTGAGTGTGGGTAAAAAATCGGCTAGAGGTCTGTTTGATTGCACGCCCAGACGTTGTTTCATATCCTCTGTAGTGTGTCCGCCAAACAGAGCAGTATCGCCTTTTGAACGGATGCGGCCAAAACCCTGGTCATCCACTCCACGTTCATAAATATTTTGAGAAAGTTGTTTCTCCGCAGCACGTAGCTTGTCCCTGGTTTCCAGTCGTGTAAATAGATTTAAGCGTTCCTCTATCAGTTCGGCTTTGCGGGTTTGCAACGCAAAATAACTTTGTGCAAAAGCAATTTCTTCTTTCTTTGGATCTCCGTTTTGTGCGATCAGGTAACAGGCATACCGTGTAAGCATAAAATCGGTTACTTCGCGTTTACCCCCTTTCCCTATTTCGATCATTTTCGTGACCTCACGAAAATGATCATCTACATTGATATTCTGTGTTTTACAGGAATCAACCGCACGGTTTATTGCCACTACAAAGTTTTCCCAGCGTGCATAGCCCAATACTTCCTGCAATTCGCGTGCAAACCACACTTCGACCTGCTCGCTATCATCTTCATTGTTAATGAGATGAACAATATCGTCGAATATTGTTTTTAGTTGTGAAATTCGAATTTTATCCATTTTATTTTTGGATTTAAGAAATCTATGACATACATTTGCATCATCTTATTCCCGGTAGTCCCTGAAGCAATTCAAGCTATCGGGTTTCGTTTTTTTAGGATACCTGCCTTATCTTAACCTTATTTAACTCGGCTTCCTCACTCAATCACAATTCATATTCCGCCTTAAAAAGGCGAAACCGCTACCCAATCCGATCATTTTCGTGACTTCACGAAAATGGTCGTTTAAGGTCTCAAATTGCGACCTTAAAGAAACTTCACTTGAGGTGCAAATTTGGAACCTCAAGTTTTCATCTTCAGAGTCGAGTCGGTTGTACTCTTCCATCTGCCGGATTTCCTGCATGCGGGTCTGAACGGCAAAGTAGGTCTGCCCGAGAGCAATAATTTCTTTTGACGGGTCGGCGTTTTGCATGATCAGGTAACAGGCATAGCGCGAAAGCTTGTAGCTGGGCATGATTCTTTCGGCTCCGGAACCAATCGGAACCATCTCGTTGAATTCAACGAGATGGTTTTCTACTGGCTGTCCACTGTTGGTACAAGCTTCTTTGGCTTTTGCAATAACCGATAAGAAATTACGGAAATCGGTATAATCCAATGCTTTTGCCAATTGTCGCGCTGTCCAGAACTCGTTCCCATCTTCGTCGACTATTCTTATTTGTTCGAAAATACTTAGCCTATTTTTTTGAATATCTTTTGTCATATCACCGCTTGTGTTTCTAATTCAGTTCGTAACACTTTGTATTAGGATTTTGGTTCTTTATTCCGACAAATGCTATCATTATTTTGATGGTATCACAAATTGTGACACCATATTATCAGTTTCATATCATGTTGTGCCCGATAAAAGCATAAGGCAATTTTTCCCGATGTCCCCCTCCTTTTTTAAAGGTCGCAATTCGCGACCTTAAAGGTACTTCATTTAAGGTGCCAATTTATTGACTTATATTTGCTTCATCTTATTCTCGGTAGCCTCTGAAGCAATTCAAGCTATCGGGTTTCGTTTTTTTTAGGAAACCTTACTTATCTTGACCGTCTAGTTTGATTCGTTTTACATTTATTAAATTTTTATACCACCGCGAGGTCATCCTCGATATGGTCTTATCATTAAAAAATCCTCTTTCATCTCAGGGTTATCCCCAATACGAACCGTTGGTTTTTGACTAATATCGTCATATTCCTTTGATAAAATTTGGCACAACTAACCTCACAATTAACTCATTGCTGACAAGTCAGACCTGTAATCATTTTCTCTTGCTATCCAGAAGCTTGAAGTTATCCCCAATTCCCGCTCAAGCATCCTGGCCGTTTCAAACGTGATTGGTGCACTCCCATCAATCACGTTGTCCAATTTTTCTCTTGTCCATCCTATCTTTTTGGCAAATTCAGACACAGACAAACCAATCGTGTCAAGCGTTTCCTTGATTGTATCGCCAGGTGGAGAGAGTAATTTCTTTTGGAGTTTTAAATCGGAGTCCATTATGTTTTGTTTTTGAATTTAAAATTACGCTAAATTTATTTTCTTCAAATTCTCAACTATTAATTTGTTCAGTTCGACCTCTTCTTTCAACTGTTCTTCAAATTCGGCTTTACGTTGACTAAATCGCTCCTTGAAATCAAAATCATCCTCGTCATCGGGCAATCCAACATAACGGCCTGGAGTGACTACATAATCGAGCTCTCTAACCTTGCTGATCGGTGCAGAGGCACAAAAGCCCGGTATATCCTGGTATTCATTGGCAGATCCTGAATCAAGTTCAGGATGACGAGGGCGGTTACGCCAGCTGTGATAGGTGTCTGTAATCTTTTGAATATCATCTTGCGAAAGTTCCCGTGTACGGCGATTAATCAGATGGCCTAAGTTTCGGGCATCAATAAAGAGGATTTCATTGCTGCGGTCCCGAAAACCGTTGGCAACGGTCGGTGAGCTTGCCGAACCGCGATTCCGCCTCAGAAACCACAAGCCGGCAGGGATTTGAGTATTCAGGAACAGCTTGGCAGGCAGGTTTACAATGCAGTCAATCAATCCGGCTTCGATCAGCGCTTTCCGAATTTCACCTTCTCCGGAAGATTTGGAAGTTAGCGCGCCCTTTGCCAATACGATCCCAGCCTGTCCGGTCGGGGCAAGGTGGTAGATAAAGTGCTGCATCCAGGCAAAGTTGGCATTCCCGGTAGGCGGAGTACCGTATTGCCAGCGTCCGTCGGTACGCATCAAATCCCCGCCCCAATCGCTCACATTAAACGGAGGATTGGCAATGATGTAATCGGCTTTCAAATCTTTGTGCGCGTCATTCAGAAAGGAACCTTCATTGTTCCATTTCACCTGCGAACTGTCGATACCCCGGATGGCGAGGTTCATCTTGCACAATCGCCAGGTAGTCTGGTTACTCTCCTGTCCGTAGATGGAGATATCGTTTACGCCTCCCTGGTGTTCAAGAACCAGCTTTTCGGATTGAACAAACATACCTCCAGAACCACAACAAGGGTCAAATACCCGTCCTTTGTAGGGTTCAAGCATTTTTACCAACAGTTCCACAATACTGCGGGGTGTATAGAACTGTCCACCCTGCTTTCCCTCTGCTAATGCAAATTCACCAAGAAAGTATTCAAACACATGACCCAGCACATCGGCACTTCGGGCTTTAGCATCACCAAGGGCGATGTTACCAACAAGGTCAATCAACTCACCCAAACTGGTTGGATCGAGATTCTGGCGGGCAAAAATTTTTGGGAGAACACCTTTGAGTGAGGCATTTTCAGCTTCGATGGCATCCATGGCATCATCGACAAACTTGCCAATTCCGGGCTGCCTGGCCTTTGATTGCAAATAGGTCCATCGAGCATCTTGAGGTACAAAGAACACATTTTCGGCTTTGTATTCGTCCTTGTCTTCCGGATCTGCTCCATTTACCTCATCTTCCTTTAGCCGAGAATAAAGTTCTTCAAAAGAGTCTGAGATGTATTTCAGGAAGATCAGTCCCAAAACTACATGTTTGTATTCTGCTGCATCAATGTTTTTACGGAGTTTGTCGGCTGTTTTCCAGAGTTGTTTTTCCAGAGGTTCTTCAGTTCTGTCTCCATTCTTTTTGGCCATTCTTATTTTCGATTTTAAAAAGCATTTTTTAATTCACGGTACACAAGTAGAGCGATTCCAATAATGAAAGGTTGCATAATGATATAAATTAGGTGTAAATTGTTTAGAAAATGGCTGATACGAAGGTAATTAAAAATCCCCTATTGTAAATGCTCCAACAATATCTTAATTCCTATTCCAATTAAGATCATCCCTCCAAGAATTTCAACTTTGGAGCCGAACCGGCCCCCAACGTCTTTACCGATACGGATACCCAGCATCGAGAAGAAGAAGGTCACACCACCGATGATCACTGCGCCACTAAAGATTTTCTCTGTCTCGGCTAAAGCATAGGAAAAGCCAACGACCAAAGCATCGATGCTGGTAGCGATTGAGAGGATCATGATGTGCCGGAAAGAGTAAATATCTGATTCCTTTTTGCCCGCAGGCATGGTAAATCCTTCGTAAATCATTTTGCCTCCCAGATAGGCTAAGAGGATAAAGGCGATCCAATGGTCGATTTTTTCAACATAGACCTTGATCCCGGTACCCATAAACCATCCTAAAACAGGTAAAATGCCCTGGAAAGTGGCGAATGCCAGGGCAATTTTTACCGCGTGTTGAAAGGAGACCTTTTGTTCTGCCAATCCACAGCTGATGGATACAGCGAAGGAGTCCATCGAAAGACCAACAGCCAAAACCAGCACGGTAAAAATATCCATGGATGCAAATATATAAAAAAGAACGCCGGAGAATTTCTCCGGCGTTCTGATTGTGACCACTGAGGGTCATTTATATATTGGGTTGACAATTACATCATTCCACCCATGCCGCCGCCCATACCGCCGCCGCCTGGCATTGAAGGTTCATCCTTCTTCTCTTCTACCAGCACACATTCGGTAGTTAAGAACATTCCTGCGATAGAAGCTGCATTTTCCAATGCAATACGGGTAACTTTGGCTGGGTCAATTACGCCGGACTCATACAGATTCTGGAAGATATCGAGGCGGGCATTGTAGCCAAAATCGCCTTTGCCTTCTTTCACTTTCTGAACGATCACAGCACCTTCAACGCCTGCGTTGGAAACGATCTGACGCATTGGCTCTTCGATGGCACGTTTAATAATCAGAATACCTGTGGTTTCGTCGTCATTATCACCTTCGAGGCCTTCGAGCGCTTCCATGGCGCGAATAAATGCCACACCGCCTCCGGGAACGATACCTTCTTCAATAGCAGCGCGGGTTGCATTCAAAGCGTCGTCTACGCGGGCTTTCTTCTCTTTCATTTCGATTTCGGAAGGAGCGCCAACATAAAGAACAGCAACACCACCTGAAAGCTTGGCAAGACGTTCCTGTAATTTTTCGCGATCGTAGTCGGAAGTTGTTGTCTCAATTTGTTTCTTAATCTGACCAACACGTGCGGCGATCAGAGTTGATTCGCCTGAACCGTTTACAATGGTGGTCTTGTCTTTGTCGACCGTAACTTTTTCTGCTTTGCCAAGCATCTCAAGTGTGGTGTCTTCCAATTTCATGCCTTTTTCTTCGGTAATAACAGTTCCACCTGTCAGGATGGCAAGGTCTTCCAGCATCTCTTTGCGGCGATCACCGAAACCAGGTGCTTTTACTGCACATACTTTCAGCCCGGCACGTAAACGGTTAACAACCAGTGTGGCAAGTGCTTCACCTTCGATGTCCTCGGCGATGATCATCAACGGACGACCAGCTTGGTGTGTGGCTTCCAGGATAGGAACTAATTCTTTCATGGAACCGATTTTCTTGTCGTGGATCAAAATGAAAGGATGCTCCATTTCGGTAGCCATTTTTTCAGTATCGGTTACGAAATAGGGAGAGATATAACCGCGATCGAACTGCATACCTTCAACAACTTCCACGTAAGTGTCTGTTCCTTTGGCTTCTTCGACAGTGATTACACCTTCTTTGTTCACTTTTTGCATCGCATCAGCAATCAGTTTGCCGATTTCCACGTCATTGTTGGCGGAAACACGTGCAACCTGCTCGATTTTGCTGTAATCGCTGCCTACGTTAATTGCCTGTGATTTGATGTGCTCAACGACTTTGAGGACAGCTTTGTCGATACCACGTTTCAGATCCATTGGATTGGCACCTGCGGTAACGTTTTTCAAACCTACCGTGATAATGGATTGTGCAAGAACCGTTGCCGTGGTTGTACCATCACCTGCATCGTCGCCAGTCTTTGAGGCGACTTCCTTAACAAGGTGTGCGCCGATGTTAGCATAAGGATCAGCCAGGTCAATTTCTTTTGCAACAGTTACGCCGTCCTTGGTTACCAAAGGAGCGCCGAATTTTTTCTCGATGATCACATTGCGACCCTTGGGTCCCAAAGTTACTTTTACTGCATCTGCCAGTTGATCGACTCCTTTTTTGAGCAGCTCGCGGGCCTCAATATTGAATTTAATTTCTTTAGCCATTTTGAATAAATTTTATTAATTGACAATTTGTTAATTAAGCGATGAAAAGAACGTCTGACTGAGACACCAGCAGGTAATCTTTGCCACCAATTGCTAATTCGGTTCCGGCATATTTGCCAAAAAATACCGAATCACCAACTTTTACTTCCATGGGCTCATCTTTTTTTGCATTTCCAACCAATACTACTTTCCCCGATAGTGGTTTTTCTTTAGCTGAATCTGGAATAATAATACCACCAGCTGTTTTTTTCTCTGCTTCCTGCGGCTCGATCAATACTTTGCCAGCAAGGATTTTACCTTTTAGTTCTGCCATTTTTAAAAAATTTATTTAACAATTAGAATGAATGATAATTTTTATACCTGAACCCATCAGAATTTGTGCCAAAGCGAGTAATGTCCGGATAAAGTCCTGTTTTCGGACAAAATTTCAACTTTTAACCGCGAATCAATAATTATTTTGATGTAAATTACTGTCAGATAGATGATTGAAATAATGAGATTTTGTCAGTTAATTCTGCCAAGTTGACACAATAAAATCAAAAAAGCCATCACAAAAGGCAATGACTTATGGTAAAGCAACTGTTTATGGCGATTATTTTGCCTTAGATGAGTCTTTTGAATTCTGAGGCATAGATTGTGGGAAGGTTGGCAGCGCCGAAGGATCCTGAACCCCCTGAATCTGTTGTTCGATAGCCGATTTTGCCTGCCCGCCCTGACGTGGGAGGAAAGCAGTAGCACTGATACACAATACGGCCAGAGCCGTAGCAAGAATCCAGGTTCCTTTTTCGAGGAAGTCGGTGGTCTTGCGAACACCCATCACCTGGTTGGAGCTTGAAAAGGATGAAGCTAGTCCGCCGCCCTTGGAGTTTTGTACAAGAACGAGCAGTACTATTAAGAAACAAACTATGAAAATCAAGACAGTAATAAATGCGTACATCTGATGTTATTTTAGTAATTTTTTTATCTCTTCAATTTGTTGCGCAAAATAAACACTTTTTTCGGGAAATTTCAAACTTAGCCTTTCAAAAGAATCGATTGCCTTTTGGTAATGCCCTTGTTTAAGGTAAATTCTTGATAATGTCTCAGTTATGTATTCGTCTTTTTCGCCCTCCCCTTCTAATTTCAAATCGGACAGATCGGTTGGTTCCGGAATATTTTCTATTCTGGGTTGAATGGATGGATTAACTTTGATGAATTGATCAATTAAATCAATTTTTGAATCATCTTTAGTCTCAGAGACAAAGGATTCCTGCTCAAAATAGGTCGGGCCGGCCGGTTCAAAGCTGAGCAGATCGAAGTCCATAATTTCGGCATCAGAAGGATTGAAGGCAGGGATTGCGGCAATTTCGTTTTCCGAAATCGGATGATCTTCTGCTAATTCGAATAGGTCATATGTTTCTTTAGTAGCACTTTCGATCGGTAATGCAGGTTCTGAAATTTTTGTCTGACGTTCGGGTTGATTAAATAGCTGATAGAGGACCGTTCTGTCGGTTGCGCAAATAGAACAGGTTTTCAGGTAAGTTTCGAATCTGAAATTGCCTCTGGAAAATAGATTATAGGTATATAGAAGCTGTGCCGATTGAAAATAGGGAAACTCATCGACAATCTCTTTTAAATCTCCAATGGTTTGTTCTTTAAGCAAACCCGGTTTTTCGATAAATTGAATCAACTGATCTCTCGAGATTGACATAGCAGAAGTTTCAAGTAATGAGTTACATATTTTACCAGTTGGCAACCGATTTGTTGAAAATATCTTCAATCAACTGATCAGTTATCACTTTTACAGCTTCATTTTCCACCTGACTGATCGGTTTTGAACTGTCCCAGTCGAAATAGGCGGAAAACGGGGTATTGAAATCCTGATCATGGTCTTTGTTGTTGACAAATATGACCTTGACCGTGATGGTTAACCTGTTCATGGAGGCAAAGTCGCGGCCGGTTTCGCTCTTTTGAACGGAAAGCGGCCGAACGTCGTAGCTTGTTATCTCGCCTGAGAATTCAAGGTCTCCCTGGTCTGTGTTGAGAGTGAGTCCGGTTTCACTGACAAATTTATCCTTCATCGCCTCGGTAAATGCCTGACTTAGCGTCGGATTGATCACCCTTGATCTGTTTCTGAAGAAATCAATGAATACGCTTTTCACTTCGGGTGAAATGGATGCACCGCTTAAGGAGTAACTGATCTTACACCCTGTTGCCAGGAAGAGGACCATTATTGTCAGCACTATCTGATACCTGATGCAGGCAGAATATTTCTTCATTTTTGAGCGATATTGTATTCCTTGATTTTCCGGTAGAGCGTCCTTTCAGAGATTCCAAGTTCTTCGGCGGCAAGTTTTCGTTTTCCACTGTGTCTTTCCAGGGCCTTCATGATAAGCTCCATCTCTTTTTGTTCAATAGAGAGTGACTCCTCCACGAATTCTTCCGTGTCCTGAATATGTGCCCTTCCTCCGGTTTTCACGTAACCCGGATTAAACAAGGGTTCCTCCTGTTGATGGGCACTTACGCCTTCAGAATAGAGCTGCATGAAACCTTCCTCATCTTCGGTGTGGACGGAAGAAGGGTCGATTTTTACCAGCTGATTGAATTTTTCTTTCAGTTCGTCTAATTCTTTTTTCAAACCGATCAGAGCGTTGAGCATCATGGTCCGTTCATTCTCAAACGCTCTGGCATCTGACTCTTTGCTGTACAAGGCCGGAAGTAAACCGGTCTCCTCGTTTGGAATATAATGAATCAGTTTCTCGGCAGTAATGTCTCTTTCGGTTTCAATGATAGAGATCTGTTCCGTGATATTTTTTAGTTGCCGCACATTGCCAGGCCAACGGTAACCCATAAATATTTTCTGTGCGTCCTCGTTCAGGCGGATGGAAGGCATTTTATAGCGTTCAGCAAAATCGTTGGCAAATTTTCTAAAAAGTAAAAGCACATCAGTGCCCCTGTCGCGCAAGGGTAATACCTTGATTGGTACGGTATTCAGACGATAGTAAAGATCTTCTCTGAATTTTCCCTCCCGGATGGCATGTGTCAGATCGAAGTTTGTAGCGGCTATCACCCGCACATTTGTCTTTTGAACCTGAGAGGAACCCACCCTGATAAATTCACCTGTTTCGAGTACTCTGAGCAATCTGACCTGTGTAGAGACAGGAAGTTCACCGATCTCGTCGAGGAAAAGTGTGCCGCCGTCGGTCACTTCAAAATATCCTTTCCGGTCGTTTAGGGCTCCTGTGAAAGAACCTTTTTCATGACCGAAAAGCTCTGAGTCTATCGTGCCTTCAGGTATTGCGCCACAGTTGATTGCGATGTACTTTCCATGTTTTCGGGGGGAATGGTGGTGTATGATCTGTGGAAATGTTTCTTTTCCTACGCCGCTTTCCCCGCTGACAAGTACAGAAAGATCTGTCGGTGCCACCTGAAGTGCTACTTCGATGGCCCGGTTCAGTCCGGGAGCATTCCCTATGATGCTGAAACGTTGTTTAATCTCTTGTATATCCATGCAATCAACCCTAATTTCCGACCTGCAAATTTAGCATTAATCTGTGAATATCCGACTGCGGATCTATAGGAGAAGACAAATTGCAGGATAAAGGCCTTCCCGGTTACCGGAAGAGATTTAATGCTAATTTTGTGGAAGGAATTACTTCAAATAGAGTTTATAAAATGACGCTAAAATTTATTGCCATCATTCCGGCACGATTTGGTTCATCACGGTTTCCCGGGAAACCGCTTGCCGACATTGCAGGTAAGATGATGATACATAGAGTTTACGAGCAGGTCGTAAAAGCAGTCGATGAGGTATGGGTAGCCACGGATGATGCGCGCATCGAAACGGCTGTGCGCGGTTTTGGTGGCAAAGTAGTGATGACTTCTGTTGATCACACGAGTGGCACAGATCGTTGTGCCGAAGCTGTGAGCAAAATCAGCCAGGAAACGGGTACAGTTTTTGATGTGGTGATCAATGTGCAGGGGGATGAGCCGTTTATTCGACCTGGTCAGATCACCTTGCTGCAAAAACCATTTTTGGAGAATCCGCTGACAGAAATAGCCACCCTGATTCAGCCGGTTACCTCACTTGAGGTGCTGATGAATCCGGCGGAAGCAAAGGTAGCACTTGACATTCATGGTAATGCGATCTTCTTCAGCAGGTTACCGATACCCATGGTTTTCAAATCGGAACAGTCAGAATGGATAGAAAAGTTCAGTTATTACTGTCATGTTGGAATTTATGCCTACCGGACGGACATATTGCAGAAACTGAGTAAGCTAACCGAAGGCAAGCTGGAGAAGGCCGAATCGCTTGAGCAGCTGCGATGGCTGGAGAATGGTTACAAGATTAAAACGGAAATCACGAACCACGTCTCGGTTGGCATTGATACCCCTGAAGATCTTAAAAAAATTATCGTAACTTTAGACTGACAAACTGTTTTACTATGGGAATTCACCATTTGGTTGACCTTGATCCTTATTTGCAGCCTTATGCGTCCGATTTCCAACGCTGGGCTGAAAAATACAGATCGAAGGAAAAGGAATTGCTGGGAGATCTTTCTTTGCAGGAATTTGCTTCGGGTCATGACTATTTTGGCCTGTTTAAAACTGAAAACGGTTGGATCTTCCGCGACTGGGCACCCAATGCTACAAGGATTTTTCTCATTGGTAATTTTAACGGATGGCAGGATCATGCTGATTTTGAGCTGAGAAGAATTGAAAATGGGACATGGGAGCTGAAACTTCCACTTTCGGCTATTCACCATGGAGACCTTTTTGCGATTTCCATGTACTGGAAGGATGGTTCGGGTAAAAGAATCCCCGCATGGGCCAGACGGGTCGTTCAGGATCCGGAAACACTTATTTTCAACGCTCAGGTTTGGGCGCCGAAAGAAACTTTTCATTTCAGACATATTTTTAAACCCCTGCATGAGGCCCCGCTTATCTATGAAGCACATGTAGGCATGGCGGGTGAAGAGCCGAGGGTTCATACTTATAATGAATTCCGTTATGAGATGCTTCCCCGTATCAAGGCTGCGGGTTACAACACGATTCAGCTGATGGCGATTCCTGAGCATCCCTATTATGGGAGCTTTGGATATCACGTTTCCAGTTTTTTTGCACCCTCTTCCAGATTTGGAACTCCGGAAGAACTGAAGCATCTGATCGATGAAGCGCATGGTATGGGTATAGCAGTGGTAATAGATCTGGTTCATTCACACGCAGTTAAAAACGTAAACGAAGGACTTGGATTGTACGATGGTACCCGGACGCAATTTTTTCATGAAGGTGCCCGGGGAGAACATCCTGCCTGGGATTCCTACTGTTTTAATTATTCGAAAAATGAAGTCCTGCATTTTCTCCTTTCGAACCTAAAATATTGGCTGACAGAATTCAGTTTGGATGGTTTCCGTTTCGACGGAGTGACCAGCATGCTATATTTTGACCACGGTCTGGGCAAGGCTTTTACCTGTTATGCAGATTATTTTACTCCGAACCTGGATGATGAAGCCATCGTTTATTTTATGTTTGCCAACAGGCTCGCGCATGAGATCAATCCCAAGGTGCTTTGCATAGCCGAGGAGATGAGCGGTTTGCCCGGACTTGCTGCGCCCTTGAGCATCGGCGGACTGGGTTTCGATTACAGAATGTCGATGGGTGTACCCGATCTGTGGATTAAACTGATCAAAGAACAACAGGATCAGGAATGGAATGTGGGGCATCTGTTTCATGAGTTGACCACACACCGTAGTGAGGAAAAGGTGGTGAGTTATGTCGAGAGTCACGACCAGGCAATGGTTGGGGACAAGACAGTTATCTTCAGGCTGATCGACAAGGAGATGTATTTCAGTATGCGCAAAGATCAGCCCAATTTGACTGTTGACCGGGGTATTGCGCTTCATAAGATGATCCGGTTGGTGACGCTGGGATGTGCCGGAGGAGCCTATCTTAATTTTATGGGGAACGAATTTGGTCATCCGGAATGGATTGATTTTCCGAGGGAAGGTAATGACTGGTCGTATCAGTATGCCCGTAGAATTTGGAGTGTTTCAGAAGATCCCGAGCTGAAATTTCACTGGCTGCTTGATTTTGACAGGGATATGATTCACTTAATCAGGAAAGAGCGGTTATTGGAAGTCCCAGAGGTATGGCGTATTCTTGACAACATGCCGGATCAAGTGCTGGCTTTTTTGCGGAAGGACATGCTTTTTGTCTTCAATTTCAATCCGGACAAATCATTTGAAAATTATGGCATTCCTTGTGAGGCCTCCAAATTTAAGGTCATACTTCAGACGGATGCTCATATTTACGGTGGATTTAACCGGATTGACGATCAGATGACTTATTATTCGATGCCGGAGAGTGGAATGGGATCGCCCCATCAGGTGAGATTATACCTTCCTTCCCGGACCGCCATCATTTTGCAGAAACAGCCTTACACGAGAGTGCGATAATTATTTGATTATCAAATCACTGATTGTTTTTACCAGAATTTCACGTTCAGCTAAAGGTACTGCGGAGAGGCAAACCGGAGGGTAGCTCGCCAGACCCTGTTTTAATTTAACTGTGAGATACAGATCCCATTTTAACCCGAAAAAGTATTTCTTTACTCTGACGTGTTTCAGGCTGCCAACAGGAAAATTAATTGATTCATAGTCGCGATCAAACGCATAAAGAGCATAATGCCGGATCATCAGTTTTCCGTTCTCGTGCTGAACGCTGACGAAGTTATAATTCAGGACTCTCGTTAAGACTGTCATCAGCAGCAGAAAGATCCCAAGAATAACAGCGGTGTGAAATTGTTCAAACCAGATGGTCACTGAAATGGCGATCAGAAGGGTAATTCCGGAAATTAGCTGAACATGCTTCAGCAAAGACAGATAATTTTTGTTGTTATAGACCATAAATTTGTTCAAAATTACAAGATACAAATTTAAGTAAAATGAGCAAGTGATTTTTTGGATGTTCCTATCTTCAAATCCTTTATCTTACAATATTCCGTCCGATTCAAATGCGAAATACCAATTGACTAAAAAAATAGTTAAATAGTGTTAATGCTATTGTGTGACTAAATAAATAGTCGTATATTTGTTAGGAAGGATTGATTATAAAATGTAAAGTCATGCAATTAACAAAAGCAGAAGAACAGGTCATGCAGATCTTATGGGCGTTGGGAGAGGGATTGGTAAAAGACATCCTCGATCGTTTCGATGAACCAAAACCTGCACGAAACACGGTATCCACGGTAGTTCGGATATTGGAAAAGAAGGGATTTGTCGGGCACAAGGATTATGGTAAAGTGTTTGTCTACTATCCACTTATTCAAAAGAAGGAGTACTCCGGGAAGCAACTTATTGGATTGATGCACAATTATTTCAACAATTCCTTCCCTGCCATGGCTTCTTTTTTTGCCAAAGAGAATGACCTTTCGATCAAAGATCTTGAACAATTGCTGGAAGAGACCAAAAAGGAGTTAGCAAAACGCAATAAAAACGAATAATATGGAAGCAATTGGACTGTTTCTCCTAAAATCGGCTGCCTGGCTTGCAGGTTTTGCGCTGGTTTTTTTGCTTTTTTTGCGTAATGAGCGTTATTTCATGCTGAACAGGATCTATCTGCTTGGCGGAATTGTTGCTTCCTTGTTATTTCCACTGTACACTTTTCATTATGCAATGATATTACCTGTTGCAGTTACAACAACTTCCTCAATTGGCGAACTGTCAGCAGGTGAAATCGTAACTGAATCATCCATTCCATTATATTACTGGATTTATCTGGCAGGTATCCTGGCTTTCTTATTTCGCATGCTCTTTCAGACGTGGAAGATCATCCGCAAACTGCAGGTGGCCGGTTATGAACAAGCCGGCACGATTAAATTGGTTCGCACCCCTGAGTTTGCCACTTCGTTTTCCTTTTTCTCTTTCGTTTTCGTCAATCCTTCCATTGCCGCAGTTGAGATGGAAGAGATCATGAATCACGAACGTGAGCACATTCAACAGCGTCACTGGTTCGATCTTATATTAGTCGAACTGCTATGTATCATGCAATGGTTCAATCCTTTTGTTTGGATTTATGCTCATTTGGTCCGCCAGAATCATGAATTCCTGGCAGACGAGCGGGCATTGCAAAGCACTACAAATCCGGCTTTTTATCAGGCAGCACTCCTGAATCAGCTATTGGGAGTTCCTGTCTTTTGTCTGACCAATTCCTTCAGTTATTCACTTAACAAAAAAAGATTTAAAATGATGAAAAAGAAAATAGATTCCCCCTTCAGAAAATTGAAGATGCTGGCGGTATTGCCGGTAGCAGCCTTCCTTTTTTATGCTTTTGCTACCCCAGAATACCAATTTGGAAATGATATTTCTGCAGTTGAACCTCAAGCTAAATCAATTGATGTCAAGGGCCAGGTACTCAAGAGTGACGGTAATCCCTTACCAGGAACGACCGTTATTTTGAAAGGGTCGACACATGGAACTATCAGCGATCCGAATGGAAACTTTGTACTCAAGGGTATCCCTTCCGATGGCGAACTGGTATTCTCCTTTGTCGGATTCAAATCAAAAGTTCAGAAAGTGGATGGCCAACCAATGAAAATTGTGATGGAGGGCAGTCAGATTGGACTTGACCAGGTGACCGTTGTTGGTTATGGAACTCCTCCACCTCCACCACCGCCATTTAGAAGGTTCGACAATGAAAACCCTCCGTTGATCTTTCTGGATGGTGTCCCGATTAGCAAAGCTGCCATGGACAAGCTTGATCCGGAAACATTTGAATCCATCAATGTTCTGAAGAATCAAACTGCCACTGAAAAGTACGGGGAAAGTGCTAAGAATGGGGTGCTACTGATTACGACCAAATCTGGAAAAAGTTATGGTTCAAAGGTGAATTCAGGCCAAAAGGCTGAACAGAAGATAGATGAGACTTATAATTTAATAAAAGCAATGAACAGTACGGACCCTCCATTGATTTTTCTGGATGGAGTTCAAACTACGACGGAGGGTATGAGTCAAGTCAAACCGGAGCAAATTGAATCAGTCTCTATTCTTAAGGATCAATCCGGCACTATTGTATACGGAGAAAAGGGTAAGAATGGTGTGATTTTGATCACCACCAAGGCAAAAGCGGCTAGTCAGGCCAGCACAGGAGTTTCCTCCACAGACCAAAAGGTGGAACCACAAAAAAGGAGCGATGGCGTCTTTATCGTTGTTGAGGAGATGCCTGAATTTCCTGGCGGTGAAATGGCATTGAGAAAATACATCAGCGAAAATATAAAATATCCGATTGAGGCCAAAGAGAAAGGCATTCAGGGCAAAGTATTTGTCACATTTGTTGTTAACAGCACAGGCAAAGTGGAAAAGGCAAAGATTGCCAGAGGAGTCGATCCATCACTCGACGCTGAAGCACTGCGTGTCGTGGAACAATTGCCTGAATGGAAACCTGGCCGGCAAAAAGGTGAAGCCGTCAGTGTCTCTTATACCGTCCCAATTAATTTTGCACTTGATGGGAACAAGCCTGTTGCACAGCTTAATACCTCTAACAACGGTGAGCCGCAAGTCTTTGTAGTGGTAGAAGAGATGCCTAAATTCCCCGGTGGAGATATTGCATTGAGAAATTTCCTTGCCAGATCAGTCAAATATCCTGTGGAGGCTCAAAAGAATAAGTCTCAAGGGAAAGTATATGTCTCCTTCGTGGTTAATGCCGAAGGGAAGGTTGAGCAGGCGAAAGTTGAGCAAAGTGTAGACCCATTACTAGATGCCGAAGCCATCCGGGTTGTTGGTCTAATGCCCGACTGGAAACCTGGCAAGCAGCGGGGCACTGCGGTCAGCGTAGCCTATACGATTCCGATCCAATTTAAGCTTCAATAATATTCCGGCTGCGTTAAAATAATTCTTCCAGAAGAAGCCGTCTCAAAATCTGAGGCGGCTTTTTTGGCGCTAAATCCGCAGGTATTCAATTTTCATTTATATTTACTGGGGATTGTGGAAATTGCCACAACAATCGAATTTGAGGGCTCAATTATCAGATTACAGAATTTAAATATCCATGAACTCCCGTGAAAATCTTCAAAAAACACTAAATCACCAACAACCCGATCGTTTGGTCTGTGATTTTGGCGGTACGGCCGTAACCGGAATCCATTGCCTGGCAGTAAAGCACTTTCGGAAACATTTTGGTTTGGAAGACCTTCCTGTTAAGGTGATAGAACCTTTTCAAATGCTCGGGGAGGTGGATGATGAGCTGATTAACTCGATTGGGATAGATGTCGTCGGGGCTTATGGCAAAAATAACATGTTTGGAATCGCTAACAATGAATGTGAATGGAAATTGTACACCACCAACTGGGGACAGGTAGTGCAGGTTCCGGTCGAATTTAATACTACTATCGATAAAGACGGCAGTACCCTGATTTATCCGGGTGGAGATATCTCCCTGGGACCAAATGCCCGCATGCCAAAAGCGGGTTACTTCTTCGATGCGGTCAATCGTCAGAAACCAATTGACGACGACAAGCTCAATCCGGAAGATAACCTGGAGGAGTTTGAACCGATTTCGGAGGAGACACTCGATTACTGGGGAAGGACGGTCAGAAAACAAGCGGCCACAGGGAAAGGAGTCATCGCCAGCCTTGGTGGCACCGCATTAGGTGACATTGCGCTGGTGCCCGGTATGCAGCTGAAAAACCCAAAGGGAATCAGGGACGTGGCCGATTGGTACATGAGTACGGTTTTACGGCCTGATTATATTCATGCCATTTTTGAAAAACAGACAGCGATTGCCATTGCTAATTTTAGCCGCATCTACCAAAGAATAGGAAATCAAATAGATGCAGTTTTTATCTGTGGAACTGATTTCGGTACACAGGAGTCAACCTTTTGTTCTCCAGAAGATTTTAAGTCCCTCTACCTGCCTTATTACCGAAGAATCAATGACTGGATGCACCAGAATACAGGATGGAAAAGCTTCAAACACTCCTGTGGGGCAGTGGAGAACTTCATGCCTCTTTTCATCGAGGCCGGCTTCGATATCATCAATCCGGTGCAGATCAGTGCCAGAGGCATGGATCCTGCACACCTGAAGAAAGAATATGGCAAGGATCTCGTTTTCTGGGGTGGCGGAGTAGATACCCAAAAGATACTTGCCTTCGCAACACCCGCTGAAGTAAAGAAACAAGTGCTCGACAATTGTTCCATTTTTGCTAAGGACGGCGGATTCGTCTTCAACACCGTCCATAACATTCAGGCAAATGTACCGGTAGAGAATCTGGTGGCGATGCTGGATGCAATTCGTGAATTCAATGGTTAGCTATGACAGATCAGTTATTTGAAATACAGAAATTTACAGTCAACGAGCTTGACTTGATCGCAGCTAAACCCAACGAACCGCATACCCACGATTGCGAGGAGCTGATGGTTGGAAGATACGGTCAAGGGAAAATGCACAGGGCAAAACCTACTGTGAAAGAGGGCAAACTGGATCTTTGGCTTATCCTGTTCAGCAGTGAGTTCATTCCCGAAACGACTTTCCAACTCTATTCCTATTACCATGATCATGCCACCATCGAGTTTCCACAAGGAACCTGCTTTGATAGGTTGGACCAGTTGTGTGCCATGATGTATGAGGAAAACCAACAGCCAGCACCCGATTACGCGGTGATCAGGCACCTATTGGGCGCACTCTTTACCATGATAGAATCCCAGCGGAAGAAGTTTGAGCCGGAACAACTCAATCAAAAGACACAAAATATCACCTTCAAAAATTTCCTTAAAATTCTGGAAGAGAACTTTCGCAGGCCGGAAGGAGTGGATTTCTATGCAGACAAACTCTTCATGTCTTCAAGGAATCTGAATCTTATTTGCCAGAATATTCTTCAGCAGAGTGTTTCAGAGATTATCGAAATGAGAAAGCCTATTTTACTACCGTATTTAAAAGGAAATCCGGACAAACTCCGACAGAATTTCGGGAAGAAATGAAGTCGTTAATTTCCTGAAATCACAACCTATTTTCCGAAAAGTGTAACCTCAGATCCCCGGGGTAGCCGCATCTTTGTACCATAAACATTAAATAAAAACTGTATTATGGAAACAACAAAAACAAAATGGGTGATCGACCCTGTTCACAGTGAAATTTCATTCAAGGTAAAGCACTTGATGATCTCCAACGTAAAAGGAACTTTCAAGGAATTTGATGCAACAGTTTATAGCGATGGCGAGGACTTTTCGACAGCTTCCATTGAATTCAGCCTGAAACCGGCTTCCGTTGATACCGGTGTCGCCGATCGTGATGGACATCTTAAGAGCGCGGATTTCTTTGATGTGGAGAAGTATGAAACAATGGCATTCAAGTCAGATTCTCTTAAGAAGATTGAAGACGGAAACTATGAATTAGCTGGAGCCATGACGATCAAAGGAATCACAAAGAACTTGAAACTGGAAGTCGAATTTGGTGGTGTCATGAAAGATCCCTGGGGAAATTCAAAAGCAGGATTCACCTTGAATGGCAAGATCAACCGCAAAGACTGGGATTTGACCTGGAACGCAGCGCTTGAGGCTGGAGGTGTCCTGGTAGGAGAAACAGTCTATATAATTTGTGAAGTTCAATTGTTAAAACAAGCCTGAGAAATAACGTATAAACCAAAAAACGTTGTTCTTAAAAAAGATGAAGAGGAAAACATTCCTAAAAAGTCTAACAATTACATCAATAATGGGCGCGGCCATGAAACTTGAAGCATTAAATAATTTATCCGGATCCCTGAGCAGCACGGCGAAGATGCCGTTGCTGTTTCTCGGACACGGTTCTCCGATGAACGCCATCGAAGAAAACGAATTTGTTACAGGATTCCGGGAGGTGGGAAAAACACTGCCCAAACCTAAGGCGATTCTATGCATCTCGGCGCACTGGGAGACCCGTGGAACTTATGTCACAGCCATGGATAAACCGATGACGATACATGATTTCGGTGGTTTTCCGCAGCGCCTTTTCGAGGTGCAGTATCCAGCTCCGGGAAGTCCTGAATTAGCACTGGAGATGCAAAAGATGGTGGTCAAAACGACTGTCGGCCTCGACCAGAAATGGGGCCTCGACCATGGTTGTTGGAGTGTGGTGAAACATCTTTATCCGGAAGCCGATGTACTTGTCATTCAGATGAGCCTGGATTATTACCAGACACCCCAATTTCACTATGACCTGGCCAAAGAACTGGCGCCTCTGAGAAATAAAGGGATTTTGATTGTTGGTAGCGGAAACCTGGTCCACAACCTTCATAAGGTTGCATGGGAAAAACTCAATGAAATTGGTTACGGTTTCGACTGGGCTCTGGAAGCGAACGATAAGATGAAGAAATACATGCTGGACGGCGATCATCAAAGGCTGATCAATTTCAAATCTGAAGGAAAGGCCTTTGATCTCGCAATCCCCACTCCTGAACATTACCTTCCCCTGCTTTATATTCTTGGTCTGAAAGAGAATCATGAGGAGTTGACAATCTTCAACGACAAAGCAGTCGCTGGCTCACTTACCATGACTTCTGTAAAAATTGGCGCAGGCAGCTAACGGCAAATATAATTTCCATACTTTTGCTGCCGTACCTTGAAGCCGACCCAATTTTTACCGGAAGACTTTTGCGTTTTAAAGTATTTGAATGACGAATTATACCCCGACAAATAGCCTTCACGAAGAATCTGCCCCGAGTAAAAGGCGCATCCGCATCGCCGTAGCACTGGTATATTTCAGCATGGGACTCTGTTTCTCGTCGTGGGCGAGCCGGATTCCTGAGATCAAAACGGCTCTGCATTTGAACGATGCCTTATTTGGGACCATTTTATTCGCTTTGCCGGTTGGTCAGTTTCTGATGATGCCTTTCTCTGGCAAACTTGTCACGCGGTTTGGAAGTCACAAGGTGTTGCCTTATGCCCTTCCGGCCTACACCATTGTCCTTAGTTCTATCGGTTTGGTTCATGCCGGCTGGCAGTTGGCCATCGCACTGCTCTTGTTCGGGATTTCCGGCAATCTGTGCAATATCTCCATGAATACGCAGGGTGTAGCCGCAGAAAAACTCTACCAGCGATCCATCATGTCCTCCTTTCATGGGGGTTGGAGCCTTGCCGGATTTTCAGGTGCATTGATAGGCATTGCCATGATTAACCTGCATATCGAACCGTTATGGCATTTTGTTACCATTATTCTGATCGTCTGGATAATCGTTTGGATCAATTATCCGTATTTGTACCGTACCAAACATAGGACCTGGCCGGATGAGCCCAAACGCAAATTATTTAACCGGCCCGATGGCGTCCTGATTCAGCTCGGAATCATCGGATTTTGCAGCATGGCCAGCGAAGGGGCCATGTTCGACTGGAGTGGCATTTACTTTAAAGATGTGGTTCATGCACCGGCCTCGCTGGTGGTTCTTGGATACACCTCTTTCATGGTCATGATGGCAACAGGGCGGTTTGTTGCCGATTACTTTGTTTCGAAGATTGGCAGAAAAAGATTGATGCAGATATGTGGTGTAATGATTTCGACTGGCTTGTTTACTGCTGTTTTCTTTCCCTATCTGATTCCCTGTACCCTTGCATTTATGCTGGTTGGACTGGGTGTTTCAAGTATGGTACCCTCTGTTTACAGCGCTGCCGGGCGACATTCAAAAGTACCAACTGGCATTGCCCTGGCAACAGTTTCCAGTGTTAGTTTTCTGGGGTTTTTGATGGGACCTCCGCTCATTGGATACATTTCGCAAGCAGCAGGTTTGCGCTATTCCTTCGCGGTAATCGGGGTTTTTGGCATAGGCATCACCCTTTTGGTTTCCAGAGTCAAGGCATTGCAAGGTTAATCCCTACTTTCCATACGCCCTCGAAGGAAATAAATTTCTTTTACCTTTGTCTTTCAAAGAAAAGTAGTATTTCCCGCTTATGGCTGATATGAATACCGTCGTGGTAACCGACAAACTCGAAGAGGTTCTTGGAAAGGTCATGGCCACATTCCCTGATGATAAACTGTTTCTGGTCGTTGACCAGAATAGCGATCTGCACTGTGTTCCATTGGTCTTCAGAATGCCTCGATTCGAAAATTTCAAAAAAGTGGTTATTCTCTCAGGTGAGGAGAACAAATTATTGACCTCCGTGGAGAAAATATGGCTCTTTTTGAGTCAGAACGGAGCAGACAGGAAGTCTTTGGTCGTCAATCTGGGCGGCGGAATGGTGACTGACTTAGGCAGTTTTGCAGCTTCAACGTTTAAGCGAGGAGTGGAGTTCGTGAACATCCCGACCACTTTATTATCCCAGGTGGATGCTTCGGTCGGCGGAAAAACCGGTTTCAATTTCAACGGACTAAAAAACGAAATCGGAGTGATTAATCAGCCGCTCAAGGTGATAATCGACACTCGTTTCCTCCAAACGCTTGATTACGAAAATTTCATTTCCGGCTATGCCGAGATGATTAAACATGGACTGATTAACTCGCGGGAGCACCTTAAAGAATTACAAAAATACGATCTCCATAAGCCTGACTATCAAATGCTTCAGGGGATGATCGAAAGGTCGGTCAATATTAAGGAATACTTCGTCAGTAGGGATCCTCACGAGAAAAATATCCGCAAGGCCCTGAATTTTGGACATACTGTCGGGCATGCCTTCGAGAGTTTCTCCCTGAAACATTCCAATCCTCTTCTACATGGCCATGCGGTTGCATTCGGGATGGTCGTTGAGCTTTATCTTTCTCATGTTAAATGCGGTTTCCCGGTAGGTGAGATGCAATCTCTTTCTTCCTGGCTGATGTCTGTTTATGGGAAATTCCAGATAAAAACTGAAGATTTTGAATACCTGTTCGAACGGATGGGACATGACAAGAAGAATGAGGGTAAGCGAATAAATTTCACGCTTCTCCCTTCGGTTGGTGAAGTTGAAATCAATCAAAACTGTAACAGTCTGGAGATTTTTGATGCATTGGATTACTTCAGAGAGTTAAACAACGCCTGATAGCATGAATACCCTTCTGACCAAAGCAGACCAGACAATTAAAGGGGAAATCTCGCTTCCGACCTCCAAGAGTATTAGCAACAGAGTGCTG
This sequence comes from Prolixibacteraceae bacterium, assembly GCA_036508555.1. Classification (GTDB taxonomy): domain Bacteria; phylum Bacteroidota; class Bacteroidia; order Bacteroidales; family Prolixibacteraceae; genus CAINVV01. The sequence continues at coordinate 5,757 of DATCHD010000027.1, read as the reverse complement.
ATCATTAACGCGTTGAGCTACTCACCCTATCCCGTTCAGAACCTCTCTGATTGTGATGATTCTGTTGTCATGAACCAGGTTTTGCAATCCAATACCAATCATTTTGATATTGGTCATGCCGGTACCGCCATGCGTTTCCTGACTGCCTACCTTTCCAAGATTGTTGGGGAGTGGCACCTGACCGGTTCTGAAAGGATGCAACAAAGACCTATTTCTATTCTTGTGGACGCCCTTAGAAAGATGGGTGCGCAAATTGAATACACCGGTGTGGAAGGCTTTCCACCTTTAAAAATTACAGGCACTGTATTAAAAGGTGGGGTGATCGAACTGGACGGAAGTATCAGCAGCCAATATATTTCGGCATTGCTGATGATTGCCCCGACGGTTCAGGGAGGTGTTACGCTTCGTTTGATGAACAAGATTACTTCCCGTTCCTACATCGAAATGACGCTCAGTCTGATGAAGAAATTTGGAATAAAATACCATTGGAGTGGAAATGAAATCCGGATGGAGGAACAGAGTTACAGGCCGGTTCCTTATGCAGTTGAGGCGGACTGGTCGGGCGCTTCTTACTGGTATGCAATGGCCGCATTATCTGAGAATTGTGATCTGTACCTGAAAGGGCTTTATCTGAATAGTCTTCAGGGTGATGCATTGCAGGCTTCCTGGTATGAAAAATATTTTGGGATTAGGTCCAGACAGGAAGGTGATTCTGTGAGACTGACAAAAATTAAAGTAGAGGCGACAAAGCAGCTGAACCTTAATTTTATTGAGAACCCGGATATTGCACAGACCTTTGTGGTGCTGGCCATTGGCAAGAACCTGCCGTTTCATTTTACCGGACTGAAAACGCTGAAGATTAAGGAGACCGACCGTATTGCTGCACTCAAAAATGAATGTGCCAAACTGGGAGCTGTATTGACGGAACCGGCTGACGGCGAGTTGTCCTGGGATGGTAAAATAACAGAAGCACTCATTGAAAAGGAGCCTGAAATTGCCACTTATGACGATCACCGGATGGCCATGGCTTTTGCTCCGGTGGCGTTGTTCAAAGGCGAGATTCGAATACAGGATTCCATGGTAGTGACAAAATCCTACCCGTCCTTTTACGAGGATTTGTGCAAGGTGGGCTTTGAGGTGGTTACTCTTTAATCACTTCAATTTTCATCCTTATATTTTGAAGAGGCCTGTCGCCCGGTCCGGTTGGTTGAGCTGCAATGGAGTCTATCACGGCCATCCCGTCAAATACTTCTCCAAAAACGGTGTAGGCACCGTCCAGATGAGGGATTCCGCCAAGAGTCGTATAGGTTTCTATCTGTTGCTGTGTTAGCTTAATGGGATTTTTTTCGATTTCGCGTTCGGCTTTTCGCCTGATTTTATCAAGCAGTTTTTCATAGCCATCCTTGTTTCCGGCCATTTGAAACAACATCAGCGTATCAATTTTTTCGGCCTTGTATTTAAGGAAGAGCGACTCGGTGGCCCTTGAATTTATCTTTAACTCAATGGAAGGGATCTCGTCCAGTTTGTAGACTTTTCCCTGTGCGAGGTAAAACTGGGTGGCCGAAGAGCGGCGCTCAAGATTCTCTTCATCGCCGTTTCTTGCCGCCGCAATTACCCCTTTCTTATGGATGATCCCCGGACGGAATTCAGCCGGAACCGTGTAATTCAGATCTCCGTCACCCAGCGTCTGATCTTTGGTGGCATGTTTCGATTTCGGATCTCCTCCCTGAACCATGAAACCCTTGATAACCCGGTGAAATAAAAGACTGTCGAAAACTCCTTCCTTTGTTAGTTTCATGAAATTATCGCGATGCAGGGGTGTCTCGTTGTACAAAACCACTTTCATGTCGCCATATTTAGTCTTAATCTTGACAATCGGACCAGCCACAGGAGGTTTATTCTGTGAAAAAGAGCAGGAAGAGAAGGTGGCAATAGCCAGAAATAGCAATGATTTTATTATTTGGTGTTTCATATAGGCGTTATAAAGGGTTTGGGAATCAAAGATAAGAAAGCTGTATTCAATAATTAAGCAGTTCAACCCTTTTTTTGTAATTTTGGACATTGATATCATTATATAAGACAATGGAAAAGTTAACGCTGTACAACACCCTGAGCCGCAAGAAAGAAGTATTTGTCCCCATCCACAAAGATCATGTCGGGATGTATGTATGCGGTCCGACGGTGTACGGCAATGCTCATCTTGGCCACGCGAGGCCTGCGATTACCTTCGATCTGCTTTTCCGTTACCTGCTGCATATCGGGTACAAGGTGCGTTATGTCCGAAACATCACCGACGTTGGCCACCTGGTGAACGATGCTGACGAAGGAGAAGATAAAGTAGCCAGGAAAGCCAAAGTAGAAGAGCTGGAGCCGATGGAGATCGTTCAGATCTATACTAACAGCTACCGGAAAAACATGCAACAGTTAAACGTGTTGCCTCCCAGCATTGAACCTACCGCCTCCGGTCACATTATCGAACAGATTGAGGCGGTTAAGAAGATGCTCAACAAGGGATTTGCATACGAAACGAATGGTTCGGTCTACTTCGATGTGGAAGCTTACGCGAAGAAATATCCTTATGGCATCCTTTCCGGCAGGAAAATAGAAGATCTATACACCAATACAAGGGATTTGGACAGTCAGCACGAGAAGAAATCCGGACTGGATTTCGCCCTTTGGAAGAAAGCCTTGCCCGAACACATCATGCGCTGGCCATCCCCCTGGGGCGAAGGTTTCCCCGGGTGGCACACCGAATGTACCGCTATGAGCACCAAATACCTGGGAGAGACTTTCGACATTCATGGCGGCGGACTCGACCTGCTTTTCCCGCATCATGAAGCGGAAGTGGCGCAGGGAATGGCCTGTTTTGGTCATGCCACTGTCAATTACTGGATTCACAACAACATGATTACCATCAACGGACAAAAAATGGGCAAGTCACTGGGAAATTTTATCCAGCTGGATGAATTTTTCACCGGCGTGCATCCGTTGCTAGAGAAGGCATACCACCCCATGACCATCCGTTTCTTCATGTTGCAGGCCCATTACCGGAGTCCGCTGGATTTTTCGAACGAGGCTTTGCAGGCAGCAGAAAAAGGCTTGGAACGGCTGATGAATGCCATGGCTTTGCTGCCTGGACTGAAGATCTCCCAATTTTCCACTGTTGACATTAAACAACTTCGCAAAAACTGTTACGAAGCGCTGAACGACGACCTGAACAGTCCCATTCTGATCGCGCATCTTTTTGACGGAGCAAAGATGATCAACTCTGTCAATGATGGAAATATGACTATTTCAGCAGAAGATCTGTTGAAACTTCAGCTGCTTTATAGCCAACTGGTCAATGATGTTCTAGGACTTCAGCAGTCAATACCTACTGGTGAAAGCGCCAAGGATGAAATCTTCGGTCAGGTAGTTGATCTTTTGCTGACTTTACGGCAGGAAGCAAAAATGAAGAAGGACTGGGCTTTGTCTGATCAAATTAGAAACCAGCTTACTGTCCTTGGCTTTGAGATCAAAGACACCAAAGAAGGCGCCGACTGGAAGTTGAAAAGTTAATTTTTTTTTCTTTTTACATAGGTCGTGTGAAGCAGTTCATGGGAAGTGTGCCCTAGCGGATGCCCCAGAAACTCCCTATATAGCTTCATCAGGTCTTCATTCTGATGTGATTTGCGCAGAACTTTACCTTCATCTTCCCGGTAGATGGCTTCTAAACGTTTCATTCTTACGGTGTTATTGATTGGCCTTGGCTGACCTCCTCCGCTGATACAGCCACCGGGGCAGCCCATTACCTCAATGAAATGGTAGGGACTTGTTCCCAGGCGGATCTCTTCCATTAATTTGGATGCGCCTTTCAGTCCGCTTGTTACGGCGACTTTTACCGTTACGCCATCCAGGAAAGCATAGTCAGGCACTGGATTTTCGATCAGCAGATCGGCGGTTTTAATCTGTTTCAATCCAACCAATGGCTTCACATGAAGTTCTTCCATTGGTAATTCCCGGCCGGTAACGAGTTCGTAAACGGTACGGATGGCTGCTTCCATCACTCCTCCGGTCGTACCGAAAATATCTGCGGCCCCGGATGAAAGACCGAGAGGAGCATCAAATTCGCTGTCGGGTAACTCGGAGAATTCAATACCAGCATCCTTGATCATCCTCGCTAGTTCGCGGGTTGTCAGGACTGCATCCACATTCCTGAAGCCATTCGACTCCATCTCCGGCCTGGTGATCTCAAATTTTTTGGCCGTACAGGGCATGACCGAGACCACCACAATATCCTTTGGATCAACTTTTATTTTTTCCGCGAAATAGGTCTTGATGAGTGCCCCGAGCATCATATGCGGTGATTTGCAGCTGGAGAGATGATCCAACTCTTCCGGAAATTGATGCTCGACGTATTTGATCCAGCCCGGACTGCAGCTGGTAATCATTGGTAAGACAGACCCTTCCGGTGAGGTAAATCTCTCCTTAACTCTTTTCAGAAACTCTGAGCCCTCTTCCAGAATGGTCAGGTCGGCCGCAAAATTGGTGTCAAATACATAATCGAATCCAAGTTCACGAAGCGACGAAGCCATCTTACCGGTAACGATCGTCCCTGCCGGGAATCCGAATTTTTCGCCGAGGGCAACGCGAACAGCCGGAGCTGTCTGGACGACAACAGTTTTGGAAGGATCCAGCAAGGCATCCCATACCTGCTGGGTAGAATCCTGTTCCTTCAAGGCGCCAACAGGACAAACCAAGATACATTGTCCGCAATTGGTGCAAATGGAATGCCCCAGGCTTTCATCTTCCGAAGGGCCGATGAAAGTTGCGAAACCGCGGTGATGCGGATTCATGACACCAATTCCCTGGATCTCATTGCAGACAGTTACGCATCTGCGGCAGAGAATGCATTTGGAGCTGTCGCGGACGATAGATGGGCTGGTACTGTCGACTACATCTTTGGATTTAACCCCTTCGAACCGGAATTCACTAATCTGGATCTGCTCGCCGAGATCCTGCAGTTCACAGTTTAGATTTCGGTGGCAGCCCAGGCAGTTCTTGGGATGATCTGAAAGAATCAGTTCATACAATACTTTTCTGACCTTGCGGACTTTGGAGGTATTGGTATGCACAACCATTCCTCCTTTAACCTCAGAAACGCAGGAGGCCATCAGGTTTCTTGCTCCCTCCACTTCGACTACACAGATCCTGCAGGAGCCTATCTGGTGGACATTTTCGAGGTAACAAAAATGGGGGATAAGAATGTTGTTTTGTTTGGCAGCCTCGAAAATGGTTGTCCCTTCTTCGGCCGTGACAATTTTATCGTTGATGGTGAGTGTAACAAGTGCCATTATTTGATTTTTTCGGTTAATGTCTGGAACATTGGAGGCAACGCATAGCTTCCGCGATAGCGTTGAGTTTATGAAATCCCTGAGCGACCTCATTGAAGGTGGTTCTTCGTAAATCGTCATCGAGATACCTCATCGGAAACCGTTCGTGCTCGACAGTGTTAGCTTCATCCGGTCGTATATTCGGTATATCAATTGGTTCTCCTGAATTCAGAATTCCTTTTCCTCCCAGGTATTTGTCGATTGATTTGGCTGCTACTTTGCCGTCGGCAATGGCAGTAATCACGACATCTGAACCTCTGGCTACATCACCACCCGCAAAGACACCCTTTTGAGTAGTCATCTGGGTAGTGCTATCCACTACAAAGGTGCCCCAGTCTGTTAATTCCACCTCTTTCTTGGTTACAAAAGGAAGGTCTGAATACTG
>DATCHD010000026.1:0-13771 GCA_036508555.1 Prolixibacteraceae bacterium | reverse complement strand
GACATCTGAACCTCTGGCTACATCACCACCCGCAAAGACACCCTTTTGAGTAGTCATCTGGGTAGTGCTATCCACTACAAAGGTGCCCCAGTCTGTTAATTCCACCTCTTTCTTGGTTACAAAAGGAAGGTCTGAATACTGGCTTACTGCCGGTATAGCCATATCAATGTTCAGAATAAAGTTAGAATCGGGCAGTTTTACAGGTATTCTGCGGCCATCCTTCCCGAACTCTCCCGGTTCCATTTTCAGACATTCGATCTGTCGGACGGCCCCGTTTCCAATGAACCGGACCGGTGCGACAAGTTCATGCAGGATGATGCCTTCGTCGAGCGCTTCCTGTATTTCACGGCGGTCTGCCGGCATCTCTTCACGTGTTCTGCGATAAAGAATATGCACCTTCTCTGCTCCCAGACGCAAGGCAGACCGGGCAGCATCCAACGCAGTATTTCCGCCTCCTATGACTGCCACTACTCCCTTTACCTCCACATTTTTCTTGAGATTAATGTCTTTTAGAAAATCAAGTCCGTGGTATATTCCCTCTTTCCCCTCTCCCTCTATGCCAATTTTCCGCGATATCTGTGTTCCCGTGGCAATGTATATGGCACCGTATTTTGCCTTGAGTTCTGCGAAAGTAATATGTTCACCAACCTTGGTATTGTAAATGATATTGATACCCGATTGAATTATCGAGTCAATCTCTTTCTTCAGCACATCTTTCGGTTGCCGGTACTCCGGAATTCCGTAAGCCAGTATTCCTCCTGCAACGCCCTTTTCTTCGTAAATATCTACTGTATACCCTAACCGGGAAAGATAATATCCACAGGTCAGCCCCGATGGACCAGCCCCGATAATCCCGACGGATTTACCGTTTTTCTGGAACATCAGGTTCATATAAGGTTCATCAGAATTGAGTACATAATCGGCTGCATACCTTTTCAGGTCGGCAATGGCAATCGCTTCATCCAGCGAAGCCCGCCTGCATTTGCTTTCGCACGGGTGGGTGCATACCCTTCCACAGATAGATGGGAACGGATTGTCCTGACGGATCAGGTGATAGGCATCTTTTACCCGTCCGGCCGCAATCAGGGCGATGTATCCGGGTACGTTTACCCCGGCTGGACAAGCATTCTGGCAGGGTGAGATAAACAATTCGCTGCAGACACCTGCCCGGCATTTCTTCTTCTGAATGTGTTCATCATATTCGTGCCTGAAATATTTTATCGTGCTCAGCACCGGATTAGGAGCCGTTTGTCCCAATCCGCAAATGGCTGATTCCTTGATGGAGGTGCCCAGTTCTATTAGCTTTTCGACATCGCCTTCTTCTCCTTCTCCTACCGTGATGCGCTCAAGAATCTCCAGCATTCTCTTTGTTCCCAGTCGACAGGGAGTACATTTGCCACAGGATTCTTCCTGGACGAAATCCATAAAAAAGCGCGCCATATCCACCATGCAGGTATCTTCATCGGCACTAATCAGTCCGCCGGAACCCATGATGGCTCCGTGTTTGATCAGTGAATCATAGTCGATCGGCGTGTTGAGGTGTTCGGCTGTCAGGCATCCGCCCGATGGACCGCCGGTCTGGGCTACCTTGAAATTCTTATTTTTAGGAATGCCGCCGCCAATATCGAAGAGAATTTTTCCCAGGGAGATGCCCATTGGGACTTCGATCAGTCCCTTAATCTTTATGTCTCCGGCCAGGGCAAATACCTTGGTTCCTTTGCTTTTCTCTGTTCCGATGGAAGCAAACCAATCCGCCCCTTTGAGCAGAATGGGCGCGATGCTTCCGAAAGTCTCCACATTATTGATCACTGTCGGTTTTCCGTATAAACCACACTGGACCGGGTAAGGTGGCTTCTGTGTTGGTTCGCCTCTTCGTCCTTCGACGGAAGCCATCAGTGCAGTCTCCTCTCCGCAGACGAATGCGCCGGCGCCAATACGGATTTCTACATCAAAATCAAAACCGGAAGATAGGATGTCTGTTCCAAGCAAGCCACCGGTCTGGGCTGCTTTGATGGCAATTGTGAGCCGCTCGATGGCAATTGGATATTCTGCCCGGATATATACGACACCTTTGGTAGCTCCAATGGCATACCCTCCTATGAGCATCCCCTCGATCACGGCGTGAGCATCACCTTCCAGCAGACTGCGATCCATGAAAGCACCAGGATCACCCTCGTCTGCATTGCAGATGATATATTTTTGATCGCTTTCCTCTTTTGAAGCCATCTCCCATTTTAGTCCTGTCGGGAATCCGCCGCCGCCTCTTCCGCGCAAACCGGATTTTTTCACTTCGTCGACAACTTCGCCGGGCGTCATCCTGGTAAGTGCCTTGCATAAGGCGAAATAGCCGTCTTTGGCGATATATTCTTCGAGGGAAGCATAATCTATGGTACCGCAATTGCGGAGAACAATCTTTTTTTGATGTTTGAAGAAGTTGATATCCTGCATATTGGGAATCTCTTTTCCGGTCTCTGGATCCTTATAGCAGTATTTATAATCTATCTTCCCTTTTTTTATGTGCTCTTTGACGATATGAGGCATATAAGAAGGTTTCAGGTTGCAATAGAGAATTTGTCCCGGATTGATGATGAGGGTAGGTCCCAGCGTGCAGGCGCCCATACAGCCAGTCAGGGTAATCTTTACTTTTTCAGTCAGTTTCTCATGTTCCAAAGCCTTGATGAATGCCTCTTTTACTTCGCGGCAGTCGGAAGAAAGGCAGCCGGCAGCATAACAAATATGGGCAATATATGGATATTGAGCTTCCTGTTCCTGGAAGGATATTTTAGTGTCGTTCAGATCTTGAAGTGATTTGATAAGCATGCTTTTTGATTTAGAAGATTATTTCAACATACCAAGAATTCGGTGCAACTTATTGGGATTGACCTGTTTGTACACTTTATCGTTAATCGTCATTGCAGGGGCCAGGCCGCAGGCGCCGATACATCGCTTTACCTGAAGTGAGAATATTTTATCGTCAGTTGTCTCTCCGACATCAATGGAAAGTATTTCTTTCAGTTTGTTGACAACTTCTTTTCCTCCCCTGACATAGCAGGCAGTTCCGAGGCAGATACTGACAGTATATTTCCCTTTGGGTTTTGTCGAAAAGAAGGAGTAAAAAGTCAGGACACTGTTGACTTTTGAATTGGGAATATCCATCTTCTTAGCGATAAAGGATTGAACCTCTGAGGGTAAGTACCCGAAAATTGCCTGAGCCATGTGTAAAATCTGGATCAGGTTATTTTCTTTACAGTCATAATCTTCCATTACCTGTTCGAGCAGCTGGTACTTATCGGCTTCAGTCATTGAATGCACACGGCAAACCTCTTCGATGGTAATCATAAGTTATTGAGTTTTGATTGCTAACCGGCTAAATATATGGAAATATTATGTCACACTGGAATGACTTATGTTAGGAATTTGTTAAATTTTCAAATATTTAAAAAAACCGTACAAAAAATCGAAAAAAGAAATATAGATAAATATGTTGATTATAAAATTTAGTATCAAAATGTTTTTTCTTTCGTATAATCATGGAAACGCAACTAGGCTAATTTTAAAATTCTGCTATGGAAGACAAGAGAGGAATATTTGAGAAGGAGAGTTTGTTCGGAATGAATGAAACTGTCGAATTGCTTGTAGCTGCAGCCACTGATAGGGAATGGCAAAATCCCGCCACGCATGATCTTCAGAATTCTTTGGCCAAAGCCGGAAAGTCCGTCAGGCCTGTGAAAGTGATTGAAATATGTAAGCCAGCCTATTCCGGCGTCATGCTTGAGAAAAGCGATGAAAGGATTGTTTCGGTCATGATGCCATGCCGGATATCAGTCTATGAAAAGGCTGATGGGAAAATCTATGTTTCTACGATCAACGTCAGAATGTTTGCTCCAGGAATGCCGGAAAGTATTCAGGAAGTAATGATTACAGCAGCTGATGAAGTTGAGGAGATCGTTAAGACTGTTGCGAAATAAGTTACTGCAGACTGATTTCAGCCAGTACTGGTAAATGATCTGATGGATAGTACAATCCAAAAGAGTCAGACAAATCTCCATGACGGAGAACATTGACCATGACGGGAATAGACGATTTCTTCGCATTTGAGCAAAAAAACGCCACATTTTCCGAAGAAAATGTGGCGTATCCTGAATTAGGTATTGTTATTTTTTAAGGATCGGCTTGATCTCAATATTTCTATAGGAAACCTTACCATGATCGCCTTGAAGGTACAAGGGTCCCGGGATAAATTCATCCGGGGTGATAGCGCCTCCGGTACAACCCAGAACAGGTTGGTTGTTGATGATGTTTTTGCCGTTCAGAATTACTGTAAGATATCTGTCGCACAAGGTGATATCAAGGTCTTGCCAGGTGCCAGCAGGTTTTTCTGCAGATTCAGAAGGAGTGATCCTGCTGTAAAGTGCTCCCATGTTGTGCGGATCAAGCGGTTTGTTGTAACTGTCGAATACCTGGATCTCATAAATTCCACGAAGGTAGACTCCACTGTTGCTTCCTGTCGGAACGTTGACCTGTAATTTCAGGTTGAAATCCTCGAATTTATCTATTGTGCAGATATTTCCATAAGCTACATGTGGCTGCCCTTCTTTCTGAACAGGATCGTTGATGAGTGCACCATCCACGATAGTCCATCCGTTGACTTTATTCGCTTCGAGCAGCTTCCAACCTGTCAGATCTTTACCATTCAGCAACTTCACGGGTTTGCCGTAAACGATTTTTGAGAGATCCGGCGCTGCGGGCAGATCAGGAATTTTCTTGCCTGTAAAACGGGTGGTAGTTGAACCGCCGTCTTTTTCAGGAGTGATCATTTCCCCTGCCAGGAGGTCGCCGTAAATAGAAAAACGATAAATGGTGCTGGCATTATGGGTTCGGACAGGAGCTCCGGAGGCATCTTTGGTCCGTACAAAAGTGCGGGAACGAGTGACTACAAGCGTCTGCCCATCCATGTAAATACTGGAAACCGGTTCAACGCTACCACCATACCAGAGCAAGCTGGCATCCAGGTAACCATCCATTTGGGTTACACCCAGCCACCCAGCTCCACCAGGGAGAAAGAGCGCCCAGCGGCCCAGAAATGGTTTGACAGAATCAATGGCATTGGTAACATTCGGGATTGAGAGTAAAAGCATCAACGACCCGATCAGTGTGATTTTTTTTAGCATGTGATCAATTTTTGATTGGTTAATTGAAATGTTGATAGTTATTCTTCCCAAAGGTAAAAAAAGGAACTATCCAACGATGAGCAGAAAATAATTCTTTTTACCTTTCTGAACCAAAAGGTATTTATTCCCGATAAGCTTGTCTGAATTAATCACAAGATCGGCCGATTCCAGCTTGACTTTGTTGAGGGATACGCCACCCCCTGCAATCGTACGCCGGGCCTCGCCCTTGGATGGAAAGACTTCGCTTTTTTCGGCAAGCAGGTCAATGATGTTAATCCCCTGAGCCAGCTCGCCGGCCGACAGATGGAATTGCGGTACCCCTTCAAATATTGATAAGAAGGTCTCTTCATCCAATTTTTTAAGACTCTCTTCTGTCCCTTTGCCAAAGAGAATTTCGGAGGCTTCCACGGATGTGTGATAAGCTTCTTCGGAGTGGACCATACAAGTGACTTCTTGGGCCAAACATTTTTGCAGGAGTCGCAGATGCGGGGCCTCAAGATGTTTTTTGACCAGTGAGTCAACTTCTTCCCTGGATAACAATGTAAATATTTTAATGAATTTCTGGGCATCCTCGTCAGAGGCATTGAGCCAGAACTGATAGAATTTATAAGGTGAAGTGCGGTCGGGGTCCAGCCAGACATTGCCCGATTCGGTCTTCCCGAATTTGGTGCCGTCGGCTTTCTTGATCAGCGGACAGGTGAGGGCAAATGCTTCACCACCGGTTTTGCGGCGGATTAATTCCGTTCCGGTGGTGATATTTCCCCACTGGTCGGAACCGCCCATCTGCAATTTGCAATTTTTGGTCTGGTAGAGATGCAGAAAATCAGTCCCCTGCACCAGTTGATAAGTAAATTCTGTAAATGACATTCCTGATCCGTCGTCTGAATCGAGGCGCTTTTTGACGGAATCTTTGGCCATCATATAATTGACGGTAATATGTTTGCCGATGTCGCGTATGAAATCCAGAAAGGAGAAGGTGCTCATCCAGTCGTAGTTATTTACCATTTCGGCGGCGTTAAGGGCATCTGACTCAAAATCCAGGAACTTTGCCAGTTGCTTTTTCAGACATTCCTGGTTGTGTCGCAGGGTGGGTTCGTCGAGCAGATTTCTTTCCTGCGATTTCCCGGAAGGATCGCCAATCATTCCTGTTGCTCCACCGACCAGCACGATCGGTTTATGACCAGATACCTGGAAATGTTTCAGCATCATCACGCCAACAAGATGGCCGATGTGCAGGGAATCTGCTGTCGGATCTATGCCAACATAAGCGGTTGTCAGCTCTTTGGCCAGTTGCTCCTCGAGTCCGGGCATCCGGTCGTGAATCATGCCTCTCCAGGAGAGTTCTTCTACAAAGTTCATTGTTAAAATTTTTGGCAAAAATAGCGCATTATTCCGGTCGGTAAAAATTGAATTGATTGTCAGGCGAAGTTTTACGATCTTTGGATAAATCAAACGGCTGTTAATTTAAGCAATTAATGATGAAAAAAATTTTGGTTTTAAGGAAAATCCTGGTAATCCTGGTAATCCTGCAATTTGCCATCTTCGCTTCGGCTGCACGGCACCGGGTCTATTTACTTCACCCGACTGTTGGAAATATTGAAAACATGATGGAGTTACTCCAGCAAAAGGTGATCGAAATCCCGGATCTGGAGATGGTCGGCGTCCAATACCATCCGGAGAAATCATCTCGCTATTTACCGGATGCCCTTTATGTGAGTACTCCTGCCGAAAATTTTCGCTCAACAAACAACTTGTGAAAGAGAAGAACATGGATTTTCACCTCAAATTCTGGAAGGACTTTTCTACGAAAGTCGCCGCTATTAAATAGGGCCTTCATGATAATTCAGGAGACTACTTTCTTCTGAATATCATCCTTTTCTTCCTTCAGAAATGGCAAAACATTAGGGAGTAACTTCTCGATAGGTTTGTAATATTTTGATTCGCTCTTAGGTTGTTTTGGAATGATCGTCACGTCGTATGTTTCAATCCTGGCGATCACATACATCAGGAAGCTGACGATGAAGGCGGTCTTGATTACTCCGAAGATGGCGCCTCCGACACGACTCAGCAAACCCATAGCGATGGCCCGGACAAATTTTTCCAGCGCATTGGCAATGAGGTGCACGGTGATCACTACACTGATGAATATCAGGATGGAAGCGACGGCTTTTATGGTCTCAGGCCTCCAGGAAACAACACCGGACAGCCACGTGCGCAAGTAGACCGAGAATAATAGTGCGCACAGGACGCCCAGAACCAAGGCTGCCACTGAAGCAAACTCGACGAAAAAGCCTCTGATAAATCCGTGAATTGCGCCAGCGATGAGGATTATGACCAAAACTAGGTCGACTATATTCATAAGTTTTCGCGATTAATTATGTTCGGAATAAAGTTAAAAAATTAAATGTTTCCACCTTCGTTTTGACCGAAAATTCGTAGTTTTAACCACCGTAATAAAACTACGTTAACTATTAACCGGACTTCATGGCTATTGTCAATTCCATCATTAACTGGATCAATTACAAAAGGATATATCAGATTGAGCTGTACCGCGAACATGCTCGCGAGATTCAGACGGAGCTTCTTTTTGACCTTTTGGGCTCGGCAAGAAACTGCGAATGGGGAAGGAAATATGATTACGAATCGATGACCTCGCTCAGGGACTTCCAGTCGAGGGTTCCGATATCCACTTATGAAACGATTGAGCCATTTATCAGTCAGATGATTGAGGGTAAAAAGAATATCCTCTGGCCCGGCGAAATCAGATGGTTTGCCAAATCGTCCGGAACAACCAACGCTAAGAGTAAGTTCATTCCGGTATCAAAAGAGTCGCTGGATGAGTGCCATTTTCAGGGGGGTAAAGATGTGCTGGCGATGTATTACAAGAATTTCCCGGAGACAAAGCTATTATCCGGCAAGAGTCTGACGCTGGGTGGGAGTCACCGGGTGAATAGCATGAACAACAACTCCTTTTATGGTGATCTTTCAGCAATTATGATTGAAAACCTGCCTTTCTGGACTGATTTTCACAGAACACCCCCTACCGAGATTGCCCTGATTGAACAATTTGAGAAAAAAATTGAGGAGATTGCAAAAACATCTATCCATGAAAATGTTACCTCCTTCGCCGGAGTACCTTCCTGGAATCTGGTCCTGATGAAATTCATCCTCGAATACACCGGAAAAACCAATTTGCTGGATATCTGGCCAAATCTTGAACTTTTTATCCACGGAGGTATTGCATTTGAGCCCTACAGAGAACAGTTCAGAAAAATAATTCCTTCCGACACGATGCAATACATGGAAACCTATAATGCATCGGAAGGTTTCTTTGCCATTCAGGACGATCCTGCTTCTCCGGATATGTTGCTGATGCTGGATTATGGGATTTTTTACGAATTTATTCCAATGGATGAAATTGATTCGGAAAATCCCTCCGTCCTGCCTGTTTGGAAGGTAGAGACCGGTGTAAATTATGCCATAGTTATTTCGACCAATGGTGGTTTGTGGAGGTATATGATTGGTGATACCGTGATGTTTACTACTAAAAATCCATATAAGCTCAGGATAACTGGTCGTACGAAACAATTCATCAACGCTTTTGGGGAGGAATTGATTGTTGACAACGCGGAGAGAGCTTTGCTGGCAGCCACGACGGGTACAGGGGCTATCATCAGCGAATACAGTGCCGGCCCAATATTTATGAGTGACCTGGATAAGAAGGGATCCCATGAATGGCTGATAGAATTCGAAAAAGAACCCGATAATCTGGACTATTTTACTGAATTGCTTGACCTGAAGCTGCAATCCCTTAACTCCGATTATGAGGCAAAACGCTTCAAAAACTCTACCCTCGAAAAGCCAAAAGTTGTGTCTATGAATAAGGGCACTTTCATGCATTGGATGCGGGAGAAGGGGAAAGTTGGTGGACAGAACAAGGTACCTCGGCTCTCCAATGACAGAGCCTACCTGGATGAGCTTTTGATGATACATCAGAGAATAAATTAATACAAAATATGAAAAAGGAACCCACCCACATGCACATCGCAATTGCCGGAAATATTGGAGCCGGTAAAACAACTCTGACCCGTCTGCTGGCCAAGCACTACGTCTGGGAGGCGCATTATGAGGATGCCGACAATAATCCCTATCTGGATGATTTTTATCACGATATGCTTCGATGGTCCTTTAATCTGCAGGTCTATTTCCTGAATTCAAGGTTCAGTCAGGTATTGGATTTCAGAGACAGCGGCAAGACTGTTATTCAGGACAGGACTATCTACGAGGATGCCGAGATTTTCGCCCCTAACCTACATGAGATGGGACTGATGAGTACCCGGGATTTCTCCAATTATAAACAACTGTTCGCGTTAATGAGTAAATTAATCAAAGCCCCGACGCTGATGATCTACCTTCGGGCAACGGTGCCTACATTGGTCAACAATATACAAAAGCGTGGCCGTGACTATGAAAACAGCATCAGACTGGATTATTTAGGTCAGCTGAACCAGCGATATGAAGCATGGGCATCACATTATACTTTAGGTAAGATGTTGATTGTTAATGTCGACAGTCTAAATTTTGAGGAAAATCAGGAAGATTTAAGCAAGATCATAGACAGGATCAATGCACAATTCCATGGACTATTTTAATTATGGTGAAGATCATTTAACGACCGGACTGGCTCTACGGATTGCATCAGGAGAGGTGACGGGGAGAATTGGTAAATCAGCTGCGATCATGATTGAGAACAGCCGCAGAAGAGTAGAGGAGATCGTTGCCGATCACAAGCATGTTTATGGTATCAATACGGGGTTCGGTCCGCTTTGTACCACCATTATTTCCGAAAGTGATTCCAAAAGACTGCAATACAACATCTTAAAGAGTCATAGCGTTGGCGTTGGTGATCCCATTTCGTCTGATATTGCCAAGCTCATGATGATTCTGAAAGTTCATTCCTTATCGATGGGCTATTCGGGAATTGCAATGAGTACCCTGGAACGCATTCTGTGGCACATCAATATGAATATCATCCCTGTTGTTCCATCTCAGGGTTCGGTTGGCGCTTCCGGCGACCTTGCTCCGCTGGCGCATCTTTTTTTGCCGCTGATCGGTTTCGGAGAAGTCTATTTTGAAGGCACAAGGATGGAGACCGGAAAAGTCCTTCAGCAGTTCGGTCTGTCTCCCGTTGATTTGGGTGCCAAGGAAGGGTTAGCGTTAATCAATGGTACACAGTTTATCGCTGCACATGCTGTAAAAATTGTGGAGCGCTTTCAGAATTGTCTGGACAATGCCGACCTGGTAGCAGCCATGAACCTGGAAGCGATGTTGGGGTCTGTTAGTGCTTTTACCGAAGAACTTCATCTGTTGCGCGCCTACAAAGGCACGATCTATGTGGCTGAACGAATGCGCACACTGCTTGCCGACTCCGAGATCGTTCAGTCGCACCGAAATTGCACCCGCGTGCAGGATCCGTATTCGCTCCGATGCATCCCTCAGGTGCACGGTGCCTCCCGCAACGCTTTCCTGCACCTGAAGGAATTGCTTCATATTGAGCTCAATTCCGTGACCGACAATCCGATCCTGCTAAGGGACGGAAGCTCCGTCTCAGGAGGAAATTTCCACGGGCAGCCGTTGGCTATGGCGCTCGATTATGCCTCTGTGGCTGTTTCTGAGCTGGGTAACATTGCGGATCGCAGGATCTATCTCTCGCTCAAGGATGTCATTCCTGGATTACCCAAACTGCTTATGAAGGAGGCCGGTCTCAACTCCGGGTTTATGATTCCGCAATACACTACTGCAGCGTTAGTTAGCGAAAATAAGTCTCTATGTTTTCCCGCTTCCGCGGATAGCATCCCTACCTCATTGGGGCAGGAAGACCACGTTAGCATGGGATCTATCAGTGCCCGCAAATGTCTGATGATCATCGACAACCTCGAGAAAATTCAGGGGATTGAACTGTTCACCGCTGCCCAGGGTTTTGACTTCAGGAAACCATTGAAATCGAGTGTGATTCTGGATGCTTGTCATGCGTTGGTGCGCGAAAGTATTCCGTTCGCAGAGTCGGATCACGTCATGTCGGAGGAGATGAACAAGGCCATCCTGATGGTAAAAAACAAGACGTTGGTGAAATATTCCGGTGAAGTAGCTTCCGGGTACGGGATCAATCTAAAAAATGAAAACGATGAATTTTTCGGAATTTATTGAAAAA
The DNA here is from genome assembly GCA_036508555.1 of Prolixibacteraceae bacterium. Taxonomy (GTDB): domain Bacteria; phylum Bacteroidota; class Bacteroidia; order Bacteroidales; family Prolixibacteraceae; genus CAINVV01. The sequence continues at coordinate 2,389 of DATCHD010000026.1, read as the reverse complement.
TATGCGGCTCATCCCAATTACCGTGCACCTCGTGGAAATCAGCTGAACGCCTTGTCGTGGCAGACGGAGGCCCCGCTGAGGATGCTGCTGAACAACCTCGACCGTGAAGTGGCCGAAAATCCAGAAGAGTTGGTCGTTTACGGAGGTACCGGTCAGGCAGCCCGAAACGTCGGGGCGCTGCAGGATATCATCCGGGCGCTGCTCACGCTGGATGAAAATCACTCGTTGCTGGTACAGTCGGGCAAGGCCGTTGGGATTGTCAGGACTCATCCCAGCGCCCCGAGGGTCTTGATTGCCAACAGTAACCTGGTGCCTGCGTGGGCCACGTGGGATCATTTCGAGCGATTGAAACAGGACGGACTGATGATGTACGGTCAGATGACGGCTGGCAGCTGGATTTATATTGGGAGCCAGGGGATTCTGCAGGGCACTTATGAGACTTTTGTGGCTTGCGGGAAGAAATATTTCAACAATGATCTGAAACATAAGCTACTGGTATCCGGTGGTTTAGGCGGGATGGGGGGAGCCCAGCCGCTTGCAGCCACGATGGCCGGAGCTACTTTTCTCGGAGCCGATGTAGATGCCTCCAGAATCAGAAAGAGACTCGATACCGGATATATCGATCATATTGCCTATTCCTACCGGGAAGCCATTGATTTAATTTTACATGCCAAAGCTAAAGGATCGGCCATCTCGGTAGGATTGGTCGCGGACATTGGTGACACTTTGCAGCATCTGCTGAATGACGGAATCATCCCGGATATCCTAACTGATCAGACCTCAGCCCATGATCCGCTTCATGGTTATGTGCCAAACGGCTTCACTTTGGAGGAGGCCCTTTCGCTTCGCAAATCTGATCCTTCGAGATATAAAACATTGGCTTTGAAGAGCATGGCCCGTCACGTCGGACTGATGCTGCAGTTGCAAAAAATGGGCAGTGTTACCTTCGATTATGGCAACAACTTGCGGGAGATGGCAAAACAGGGTGGTGAGCCGGATGCCTATAACTACGACGGATTCACCCCCAAATTTATCCGGCCGCTTTTCTGCGAGGGGAAGGGACCATTCCGGTGGGCGGCTTTGTCGGGGAATCCGGAAGATATTTATACGACAGACCAGGCATTGATTGAGGCTTTCCCGGAGAATATACCCATGATTAATTGGTTGAAGAAAGCCAGGGAAAGAGTTTCATTTCAGGGCTTGCCGGCCAGGATTTGCTGGCTGGGGATGGGTGAAAGGGAGAAGGCCGGACTGCTTTTTAATGAACTTGTCCGGTCGGGTCGCGTGAGTGCACCATTGGTGATCGGCCGTGATCACCTCGATTGCGGGTCGGTGGCGTCTCCTAATCGCGAAACGGAAAAGATGAAAGACGGCAGTGATGCGGTCTCCGACTGGCCGCTTCTGAACCTGATGTCCAATACAGCAGGTGGGGCTACCTGGGTATCCTTTCATCATGGCGGAGGTGTCGGAATCGGTTATTCCCAGCATGCAGGGATGGTCGTTCTGGCAGACGGAACCGACCGCGCGGCTTCGTGTATCCGGCGAGTACTCTACAATGACCCGGCGATGGGTATCTTTAGGCACCACGATGCCGGTTACGAAGAAGCAACTGCGACATTGCATCAGTTTGGCATGGAATTTCGGTAGAATTGAATATCCAACACCTTTTAAACAATAAGAAATATGAAATCAGAAGAAATAAAAGAACTTTTTTCCTTATTTGAAGCAGCAGCTTCTGAATTAGAAGGTGTTGAATGTTGGAGTGCTCGCGAATTACAAGATTTATTAGGATACAGCAAATGGGAAAACTTTGAAAAAGTAATACAAAAAGCAAAAGATGCATGTACTAATGCAGGCGAAGAAGTTGCCTATCATTTTCCTGATGTCAGGAAGTTGATAACTAAAGGTAAAGGTGCTAAAGATGAGATAGATGACATTCTCTTAACCCGATATGCTTGCTATTTAGTTGCTCAAAATGGGGATAGTCGTAAAGAAAAAATTGCGTTTGCTCAAAACTACTTTGCAGTGCAAACCCGTAGAGCTGAGCTGGTTGAACAACGTATTTTAGAATTTGAAAGGGTAAAAGCCCGTGAAAAATTAAGCCAAACGGAGAAACAACTTTCGGGCATTTTGTTCGAAAGGGGTGTTGATAGCCAAGGCTTTGCTATTATCAGAAGTAAAGGCGACCAAGCACTTTTCAGGTTAAATACAAAAATGCTTAAACGAAAAATGGGCGTGCCGGATAGTCGACCTGTTGCCGATTTCTTGCCTACGATAAGCATTAAAGCCAAAGATTTGGCCGCTGAAATGACAGGGCTAAATGTATCATAATGTAACATTGTTAATATTAATCAACTGAGATGAACAACCAACAATTTCCAATTTTTAT
>DATCHD010000025.1:0-30202 GCA_036508555.1 Prolixibacteraceae bacterium | reverse complement strand
CTGTTGGTCAAGAAGGAAAACATATTAAATTCCTGATTACCACCATTTTTTAAGATTTTGGCCAATATAATATCCTCCTGAGTTTGCTTTGCAATTCTGGGAACCTTGTTCGGAACGATGATATTATCGTATATAAAGTCGATTGCAAAACACACCTTAGTCGCATAATCACTTCCCCATTTTTCCTCAATGTCCGGATTTCTAATGAACTTGATAATATCGTTCGGTCTTGTACCGCATATTATTAGTTTCGAATATAATTCCGGATACTGAATATTCTCCCTTCGCAGATATTCAACAACAGAAGCATCTGACACTTCAACACTTACTCTATTTTTGTGACAAATCATATCTATATTTTTGTTATTTTCTTTTCTTCTTTTTCTCTGTTGCGAATAGTCCGGCAGTGTATTTATCGTACAATTCAAATAGAAACTCAATCCGTTTGGTTTCGTTGATGAAGGGCTGCTGGCGGTAGGCAAGGTCAACGGCCTTGTCAAGTTCATTATGCGCTTTTACCAATGCCGGGGGCATGGTTAATGGGTCGTAAAGGTCGGCAAGGCTGCTGTTTGGAAATTCTGCCCGAACATCTAAAACCTTTTGTGCTGCTTTTTCGATGGTTTCTTTTTGTTTTTCGGTGGAGATTTCTGGCCAGGGATAGTTGTTGTAAACCATTTCATTTGAATAGCGAAAATCACTTTTAATTCTACCGCAAACCGTTTTAACCCATACTATATGCATTAAAGAAGATAAAACTCCGAAATGAAATAAACTTGCTTTTGGGACAAAAAGACAACTATCACTCACAATATAGCTTTTATCAAAAAGACCAAACGGAATATATTTACGATTTTCGGATGAATGTCTTGGTATTAGAATATAATCTGAGTCAGGTTGCCTATTTTCTCCAAATAAAGTAGGATAGGCAGAAAGTTTATTTGTCGCTTCTCTTGTGCTTGCCTCTCTATTTTTTCTTACATTATCAATCCTTTTTGAAATTTCAGATAATTTTCTTAAAACAGAAGGATTCGCATTTACAAGCCATAAACACCAACGCTTTTCACCATTTAGATATTCGTAAGCACTTAATAAAGGTTTGATGTATTGTTCTGCTTCAGGTTCTATTTTAAGCAAATCAATTTTCTCATTATCGGAAAGAAGTAAAAACCCTCCATCGTTAGGCATGCTTCCAAATGAAATTTCGGGTACATTACAAATTGGTTGTCTCCTTTTCAATATGTTTAAGTCTTTCCCTTCTATCAAATAAGGGTTGATGTTCTTAACTTTCAGCTCATGTGGTTCACCTTTTATATCGTCATATTCGTAAATGAGTTTCTCCGGAATGTCGAAATTTGAAAATCCGATTATGACAACGTGAACAGCAGCATTAGCCTTTGCTTCGTTGCCCCATTTAAAGGTGCGGTGAGCGAAATGGATTTTTATTTTGTAACGGTTAAACATCTCGTTCCATAATACGCCAACCTGTTCTCCCTGTGCAATGGAGTTGGTTGAAACGAAAGCAACACGGGTTTTAATATCGTTGCCGTTACTTTCGGTATTATGTTTTTGCAGATATTGAGCAGCCTTAATATACCAAGCGGTTACATAATCAAGAACACCAGCACTTTTGACACCCCAGAAAATTTGTTCCATATCACTCTTTTGCCCTTCATTTTGGAGTTGCTTGCCAATAAACGGTGGATTTCCCAGGATATAGTCAAATTGTATATCTGGTGTTTCCAAATGTTCATTACTAAATTGTTGAACTTTCTTAGCTTCCTTTGTAACTACATTCAATGTTTTATAATGAGCATCAGGTTCCCCTGCAACCTCCTTCTTTTCAATGTAGTTGAGTTCATTGGCATAGATGACAACTGTTCTTTCCGGGTTTAATAAACTATCCCAATCAGTTCTCAATGAGTTTCCATGAACGATATGGGCCGATTTAGTAAGTGGCAAACGAGCAAAGTAATCGCCGAATTCCTGTGAAATATGCATGTTCATTTGGTGGTCAATCAACCAAAGGGCAACCTGCGCAATTTGGGCCGGGAACTCTTCATATTCTATGCCATAAAAGCGATCGACATTGCATAGCACCAGCGATTCGAGGTTGATTACTTGTTGGCCTTTTTGTTGCTCCTTTAAAATAGCCAATTCCAACATACGTAATTCACGATAGGTAATCACTAGAAAGTTTCCACAACCACAAGCAGGATCAAGAAAACGGAGCGAAGCTATTTTCCGGTGGAACGTTTTGAGTTTGTTGGTATTGTTCTTAACAGATTCGAACTCCTGCCAAAGTTTGTCAAGAAACAAAGGTTTTATCAACTTTTGAATGTTCTTTTCGCTGGTATAATGTGCGCCCAGGTTCCGGCGTTGGTTGGCATCCATAACACTCTGAAACATAGAGCCAAAGATGGCGGGCGATATTTTGCTCCAGTCGAGGTAACAGCACTCCAAAAGGGTTTGGCGCATCCGGCTGTTGAAGGAGGCAAACGAGAGTTGTTCATAGAACAATTGCCCGTTTATAAAAGGGAATGCCGCAAGGCTTTCGTCTAAGGTTTTTTGTCGTTTGTTATCCGGTGTGTTTAACACCTGAAAGAGTTGTGCAATATGCATTCCGAGGTCGGTTCCATCCTCGTTGGTTTTGTTTAGGATATAGTCATGAAAAGCATTTGTCCCGAAAATGGTAGTGTCATCTGCAAAGAGGCAAAAGAGCAAACGAACCAAATATTTTTCTAACTCGTGGCCGGTGTAACCGGATTCTTTTAAAGCATCGTGAAGCTTGCCCATCAAGTAAGCTGCCTCAATGTTAACAGGGTCTTCTGCTTTGAAAACTTGCTTTTGGTATCCGGCAATAAATCCGAATAGTTGAACGTGGTTGACGAAATCGGTTAATTTAAAATGGGCTTCAGTGTTTTCGTCGAGATCGTAAAGGCGCAAGTTCTCAAAGTCGGAAACAAGAATGAACTTGGGTAATTCGTATTGTTTTAATCCGTGTAAATAATCCTTTGCCTGTTGGTAAGCTTTATCAAGATTTTTACCACGACTTTTCATTTCGATGAGTATCGTCCCTTTCCAGAGCAAGTCAATATATCCGTCGAATTCGCCAAGCTTTTTAACCTTATGTTCAAACGTGGCAACTCTGCGGTTACTTATTCCAAATACATTGAAAAATTCTACAAGAAAGGATTGTGCGTCTGCCTCTTCGTTTGAGGCTTCTGCCCATTCTTTCGAGAATTTAACGGCACGTTCTTTTATTTCATTCCATCCCAGGGCCATAGTACGTTTATAAACGCAACGAGCAGCTCCTATGCATAGAATTTGAGTGAGTTGAAGCAGGTTTGTTGCGGGTAACAGGAATTATAAATATACCTGATTATTCTTGAATATCAAAGCAAATGAAGGAGAAATCTTCAAAGGCACATTTGGGTGATGCGGTTTGTAACCGCGACATCAATTTTATTTTATTCTGTTTCGAGCACATATTTCTTAAATAGTATCTATCTTTAAAAGTGAAATGGATTCACATCATTCTGAAAACCAATATCAGGGATGTATCCGGTTTTAAAACTTAAAAGATGGAGGGAGGCTTTATGAAAACAACAAACTATTTTGCATTGTTAATCTTTTTTGTCATTCTTGGTATCGGAGTGGGATTTTCTTATTCCATTTACGGATCTCAGGCGAATACGGAAGGAACGGTAATTGATGTGATTTCCTTTCTGATTGCCCTCATCGTTTCAAACTCAATTAAGGTTGCAGACCAATGGGAAAAAGCGGTGGTACTGCGATTGGGCGGATTTCATTCATTGAAGGGACCAGGTCTGTTTTTCATTGTACCGATCGTCGACACCCTTCCTTACTGGATTGACACTCGGGTCATTGCCACCACTTTTACAGCAGAAAAGACCCTTACTAAAGATACAGTGCCGGTCGACGTGGATGCAGTTTTGTTCTGGAAGGTGCTGGATCCAAAGAAGGCTGCCCTGGATGTCGCCGATTACAAAAGCGCTATCAGTTGGGCCTCCCAGACTGCCCTGCGTGACGTCATAGGCAAAACAATGCTTTCGGATATGCTGGAAGGGAGGGAGAAGATTAGTCACGAACTTCAAAGCATTATTGATGAGCGCACCGAACCATGGGGCGTCAATGTTATTTCGGTGGAGGTTAAGGATGTTCTGATCCCCTCGGCCCTGGAGGATGCGATGTCGATGCAGGCCCAGGCGGAGAGGGAACGTCAGGCGAGGGTCATTCTGGGTGATTCTGAGCGCCAGGTGGCAGAGAAGTTTGCCGAAGCTGCTAAATCCTATTCCAATAATCCTACCGCGCTTCATTTAAGGGCGATGAACATGCTGTATGAAGGACTGAAGGCAAACTCAACGATTGTGATTGTTCCCAGCACCGCCTTGGAAACCATGCAATTGGGTGGATTGGCCGGAATGACGGCAATGACGATGGGTATTTCGCAGGAAAAAAAGGGAAAAGAGAAGAAAAGTAAAGTAAAGATTGATTAGTCCCCATGCCTTACCACACCCAGCGACTTCACGTCAAAGGTATTTGCATACTCCACTACCGTGAAGCTGTCGTTGGTAAAGCCGCCAAAATCGGAGACTTTTGTAAAATGATAGGTGGCCTGGAGCAATCCTGTCTTGCTCTCTGAGGGAAGTCCGCGGGAAAGGTCGGCAGTTTTTTGCAGCGATTTCAGGAAACAGGTAGTTACATCGAATCCCTGGAACGCAAACAAGGAGGGCTCTGCACCAAATTCGGCCTTGAAATTTTCCACGAAAGTGGTAACAGAAGGAAGATTGTAATCCACAAAAGATGTGGTAAGAAAACGGAGATTGACATTGTGCAGATTTTCTATTTCGATACTCTGCATCTTTGCGAATTCTTGTATGCCTACCAGGATAACCGGGTATTTTTTCGACAAAAGGGCAATGCGGTTCATGGCGATGCTGACATTCACCTCGTTCATATCTGCCATGACCAGGATATTCGGCTTGTCAGCCTGCAGTTGCGATTCGAGCCCATCGATTCCGTTGCTCCATATGTTGTAAGTGCGTAAGAGCCCTTTGGCTGCCCCTCGCGAACTGCTCTTCCTGGTAAGGTTTTCCAATATCAGTTTGGTCTCGGCGCTTCCATTTTCAGTCTCTAAAAAGATGATCTTTTCTTTGGGGAATTCCTTTGAGAGATAGTCGGCAGTTGCCTCCATTCGCAGCTTTCGGACGGGATTGACCTGAAAATACCAAGAATTGATTCTGGTGTATTTATCGTCGGCCGAAAGGGGCGAAACCATAGGGATCCGGTTTTTGGCGCTCAACTCTGAGATCTGTTTTTGGAGTTCGGGATAAACAGGGCCGATTAGTAAATCGAGTGATAGAAATTCCGGCTTTTTAACCAACCCATCAATTGTCGAGACCATTTTTTCGGTATCGTACACATACAATTTTGTCTTTAACCCTGTTTTTGTCAGCTGATCCACTGCCATCAAGGCTCCCTGATAGAAAGCAAGGAAACTGAGCGTCCTGGCAGTCGGCTTCAAACTATCGGTTACAGCCGCTGAGATAGGCAGATACAATCCGATGTTGAGTGTATTGCCAGTACCCTGAAACTTCCGGGGAGCATTCGATTCATTTTCGTTTACTGCAGCTTCTTTTTTGGGAAGCAGGATCGTCATGCCTGCCTTCAATCCGTCTTTCAGCTCCGGATTGATCTTCAGTAACTCTTCTTCTTCGACCTCGTATTTAAGTTTAAACTGGTAGTAGTTATCCCCACTGACGACCTGATGCCTCACAAATTTGCTTTCATCAACCTTTACAGCCTGCGGTTTCTGGTAAGTATGGTCGGGAATCTTAAGAATCATCCCCTTTTTGATAATTCCGGTAATTTCTTTATTGCTGGCAAGAACCTCCTCCTGCGTGCAGTCGTATTGTCTTGAAATGGAATAGAGTGTCTCCTTTCTCTGAACCTTATGCAGGATGAAACGGGCGTCTCCGATGACTACTTTATCGGGCGTTTTGGTCTCCTGACCGGATGCTGCCAAAACAAAAAACAGCAAAAGAAAGGGAAGGGTAAACTTAGCAGACATCGGTACTTTTTTAGTGACCGGATTTGTACTCTCCAAAATTTTTCATGAACTGAACCCGCTCGAATTCAGACGGATTGACTGAATTATCCTGGCCCAATTTCCCCCTAAAGCTATCAATATTTTCGTAATGATGTTCAGTCATCCATGCCGACATCTTCTGATTGATCTCACCGATAAAACCGAAACCCTTATCATAAAGTGCTGAAACAACCTGAACAGCATGGCTTCCGGCGAGAATCATCTTTACGGCTGTTTCCCAGCTATGGACACCCGTAGAGGATGCAAGGTCACAATTAACGCGGTTAGACATCATGGCCAGCCAGCGCAACGAAAGCAGGTAATCAAATTCATGACTCAAAACATTGGTGCCGTGAATGATCTCCTTGTGAATATCGATATCCGGAGAATAAAAACGGTTGAAAAGGACGATTCCCTTAATTCCCGAGAAGGAAATATCCCGGATCATTCCGCCCAGATTAGAGAAATACGGACTGATTTTCACCGAGACCGGGATGGATATTTTTTGAGTCACACGGGTGATGATATCGAAATAGGCGGTCTCATTGTCCTCGCTCGTCACTGATAGATTACTTGGAGACATGAACATGTTCAGCTCCAGCGCATCCGCACCTGCCGCTTCAATCTTCCTGGCGAAGAATCCCCATTCCTGAGAGGAAATGCAGTTAATGCTGGCAATGACGGGTATGGAAAGCTGTGCCTTCGCATCGGTGATCAGTTGTAGATAATGTTTCAGATTTTCTTTCCTGATTTCAAGATCGTAATAATCCAGAAATTCAAGGTTGTTGTCCATCGGACCCAGTTGCTCAAACTCGTGAGCATATTCGAGGTAGATTTCCTCCTCGAAAACAGATTTCAGCACTACTGCTCCAGCCCCGGCTTTTTCGATGGCTTTCAGGTGGTCGATGCTGTGCGTCAGACTGCAACTGCCAGCAATCACCGGACTTTTCAGTTCGAGTCCAAGATATTTTATACTTAAATCCGGCATATCAATTGATTTTAGTACTGTTAGCTAATTTATTCTGAAGATAGTTGTGCATGTTTTCAGCCGCTTTTCTTCCGTCTCCCATGGCCAGGATAACGGTCGCGCCACCCCTTACGATATCGCCACCCGCAAACATCTCTTCGATGGAGGATTGCATCTTCTCTTCTGCTACCTCGATGGTGCCCCATTTGGAGACCTTCAGATCAGGTAGACAGGAAGGAACCAGTGGATTAGGTGAAACTCCGACAGCCACGATGACCAGATCAACATCCAGTTCGAATTCAGAACCATCAATGGGAATCGGTCTTCTTCTGCCTGAAGCATCCGGTTCTCCAAGACCCATCCTATTGAGGCGCATCCTGTTAACCATCCCTTTCGCATCGGCAAAATATTCGAGCGGATTACAAAGGTTCATGAATTCAACACCTTCTTCCTTGGCATGCTTAACCTCTTCGATTCGGGCGGGCATTTCGGCTTCCGATCGGCGATAAATGATCATTGCCCTGTCAGCACCGAGACGCAGTGCGGTACGAACTGAGTCCATCGCTGTATTTCCTCCGCCGATGACGGCCACGCGCTTGCCCAGAATAACAGGTGTATCGCTGTTTTCTGAATTGGCTCCCATCAGGTTGACGCGTGTGAGATATTCATTGGAAGAGAGAATACCGTTGTGGTTTTCGCCGGGAATATCCATAAACCTGGGTAAACCTGCTCCACTGCCGATGAAGAATGCCTGGAAGCCCTCCTCGCGAAGGTCGTCGAAAGAGGCAGTCCGGCCAACAATGAAGTTGGTCTCAAATTTTACGCCCATTTTCTTCAGGTTGTCGAGCTCAAAATCCACGACAGAATTGGGAAGCCGAAATTCAGGGATACCATATTTTAATACACCGCCAACTTCGTGCAGTGCTTCGAAAACGGTGACGTCGTAACCATATTTTACCATGTTGCCGGCGAAAGAAAGCGCCGCAGGTCCTGAGCCCACTGTGGCAACTTTGATGCCATTGGGTGCCTCTGTCTTTGGAATATTGGATGTGCCGGAGGCTCTTTCATAATCGGCTGCAAATCGTTCGAGATGACCGATGGCAACAGACTCCAGGTTCATCTTCTCAAGATAAAAACAACGTGATTCACACTGTTTCTCCTGCGGACAAACCCTGCCGCAAACAGCCGGCAAAGCGTTCGTCTCCTTAAGAGTGGCAGCTGCACCTAAAATATCACCGTTTTCGATCAGCTTAACAAATTTTGGGATGTTGATGTTTACCGGACAACCTTCTATGCAGGTAGGAGTGACACAATCCTGGCAGCGGGTAGCTTCGAGCAAGGCTTGCTCCGGAGTAATGCCAAGGTTGACCTCCCAATCCTGGTGTTTTACCCTGACTTCGGGTGCCTGTTCAGGCATATGGACTCTTGGGATCGCAGTTCTTTCCTTATTTTTTGTTTTGGAACGCAAGGCGGCTCGCCACTCCTGACTGCGCTCATTCTTGAGATATTCTGGTTCTAAAGACATTTTTTAATCCTTATTTTTGAAAATATTTTTCGTTGGCAATAACCTCTTCGGCACGGTAGCCTCCCAGGCGCATCAGCATCTCGTCAAAATTAATCTGATGAGCATCGAATTCCGGTCCGTCGACACAGGTAAATCTGGTCTTTCCACCTACTGTCACCCTACAGGCACCACACATGCCTGTACCGTCTACCATGATAGAGTTCAGACTGGCCTGGGTAGGAATATTATATTTTTTGGTCGTAAGGGCAGCGAACTTCATCATGATGGCCGGGCCAATCACGATACATTCGTCGACTTTTTCGCGCTGTATCACCTCTTCCATTCCGGCGGTAATCAATCCCTGTCTACCGTAGGATCCATCGTCGGTCATCACGATCACTTCATCCGACCATAGCCTTATCTGATCTTCCAGAATTATCAGATCCTTACTTCTGGCAGCAATAACAGAAACTACGCGGTTTCCAGCTTTTTTAAAAGCTTCCACGATAGGTAAAAGCGGCGCAACACCGACGCCACCGCCACATGCCAGGATCGTTCCCTTGAGATGAATCTCTGTTGGTTTACCCAGCGGACCGACCAGATCGGTAATGCTGTCTCCAACCTCTAAAGCAGCTAACTTGGCAGAACTGACCCCAACAATCTGAACGACCAGGGTAATGGTTCCCTTGGCGACATCCGCACCAGCTATCGTGAGCGGGAAACGTTCACCCTTTTCACCGATCTTGAGAATAACGAAGTTTCCAGCCTTCCTGGACTTAGCAATCTTCGGACTCTCCACCACAAAACGGACCACTTTGTCAGAGAAATATTCCTTTTCTATTATTTTGTTCATCAGAAATTAAAAATTGAAAAAACGTCCAAAAGTAGTTATTTCGATTGATTGATTACGTTCAAAAAGAGCAATTAAGAAAAATTCTATGCAGTTTAAAATATTATTAAATAAGCATCTCACTCATTTACCAAACTGCTATCTTTGTAGTTTGCAATATTTCCAAAATATACCCTTGATTTTCCAAACAGTTAGAAAACAGAAAGTTTTTATAGATGAAGCCTCAGAATCAGCAGAAAAAAAACAGGGAAGGAGTTGTCTATTCGACAGCCGACAATTTCAGTTATCAGCTCAACCAGGAGGATGAAGTGCAGGAAACGCTTGCCCCATCCAAACAAAACCTGAAAATCCTGCTTGATAAGAAACAACGTGCGGGGAAAGTTGTTACACTGATAACTGGATTCATCGGAAAGGAAGATGATCTGATCGAACTCGGTAAAAAATTAAAATCCAGATTCGGCGTCGGCGGCTCGGTAAAAGAGGGTGAGATCCTAATCCAGGGAGATTTCAGGGATCGGACAATTGCCTTACTGACAGCCGACGGTTATAAAGTAAAAAGAGTAGGGGGTTAATATGATTTTTGTTGTAACGCTTTCCAAACACAGGAATTTCGGGAATCTGCTCGTTCCATATTTCGCGGAACAGACTCCCGGGGAACCCTATTTGAGATTGTTGAGGAGAGTCAGGCAACACGACCTGACAGAAAATCCTTCTCAATTTACCGCCGAAGAGACAAAGATTGTCAAACATACAGAACGTTACAGCGACGAGAAACTTATCAAAAGATTTTCTCCTGGTAAGCCTTCAAGTGAATTCCTTCTGCTGATCAGGAAGGATGATATGCGGCAGAAAGTGATTTCTTACATTGAATCCGTACTCACGGAGTTATTGGATATTCTGAAGACCAGCACCTTACCAATCTATCAAAGGAGAGATAAATATGATAATCTTTATAAGGAAGACTTGATCACGCTTTGCTATGAGGATACTGGGACTGTCTTTAATTTCCATCGGCTAGAGGATGAGACACGATATTTTCTGACCCTTCGCAACGGAGAGGAACACTTCTCCCTGTTGAAGAAGAATGTGGAGATACTGGTCAATGAACCCTGTAGAATCTATTATCAAAACCGTATTTATTTTTTCGACCAAATCTCAGCCTCAAAGTTATTGCCATTTCGGGAGAAGGAGTTTATTTCCATCCCCAAGAAAATGGAAGACAAGTACTACGAAACTTTTATCCTTAACGCAATCAAGTGTCAGGAAGTCCGCTCTTCCGGATTTGAAATCCGAAAGATTAACCCGGTTAAAGGTGTAATCTTGTCGCTTGAGTTGGATCTGAATGAGATGCCGGTCTTCATATTGTATTTCACTTACAATGGATTGAAATTGCATCTGAAAGAAGGAGAACATCGTGCCGTCGTCCTTAAAAAATCTGACAATCAGTACATTTTTGAAGTTTTCAGCCGTGACCTGGACTGGGAAAACGACAAGCTGAGCTTATTAAGGGAACTGGAATTGACCGGATCCCCGGAAGGCCTCAAACTGGATATTTCACCTTCGATATTACATAATGAGGCCCTGTATCAGACCATCGGGTGGTTATCTATCCACTCTGATGTACTGAGAAAGTCCGGATTTATTCTATCACAATCACAACTGTTGAATCCATACTTTCTTGGTAATCATGATCTTAAAATAGTTGTTCAGGACAAGATCGACTGGTTTGATCTGGAGATGACCTTGCAGATCGGTGAATGGAATATTCCTTTTATTCGTTTCAAAAGGCTGATATACAATAAAATAAGAGAATATAAGCTGCCTGATGGGGAGATTTTTATTCTGCCCGAGACTTGGTTCGCTCAGTTTGGTGAAATATTTTCTTTCGCAAAGACTGAAGCCAACAGGCTCATTCTTAAGCCTTTTCACTTTATGCTTCTGGATGGGAATATTTCATCTGCCCAGCCGGACCTTCAGGAAAACATTCGGTCGTTGAGCAACAAGAAAATTGAGAACAGGGAAATTCCGAAAAATCTCAACGCTCAATTGAGAAACTACCAGCACGATGGGTATAACTGGCTCTATCATCTTTGGGAAAATCGAATGAACGGTTGTCTGGCAGACGACATGGGTCTGGGGAAAACATTACAAACGTTGGTAATCCTGATGAAATTGAAGCGGAAGAAGGAAATTGGATATCTTCCGAGGATTGATTCCAGAGGACAGCTATCACTCTTTGCTGATAATAATCCTGTTGCTGAGGAACACCAGCCGGCAAGTCTCATCGTTTTGCCGGTATCACTTATTCATAACTGGGAAAATGAGATCGCAAAGTTTGCTCCTTCCCTAAAAGTATATTCCTATTCCGGAATCAAGCGTCGTGAAAAAATTGATATTTCCACGGCAATTCATCTGTGTGACATTATCCTGACTACTTATGGAACAGTCAGGAATGACGTAGAAGAACTTACAAAACACACTTTTTTCTATTTGATTCTGGATGAGAGTCAGAATATTAAGAATTCAGAATCAAAAAGCTACCACGCCCTGGCGTCGCTTCATTCAAGTCACCGGTTGTCTTTGACAGGTACACCTATCGAGAACTCTCTATCAGATCTCTGGTCCCAAATGAATTTTCTTAATCCGGGCCAGCTCGGAAGTTTCAAATTTTTCAGGGAGAATTACATGTTACCAATTGAAAGAGACCAGGATCCCGATGCAGCTTCCAGGTTACAGAGGTTAATCGAACCATTTATTCTCAGGAGGACGAAGGAGCAGGTGGCCGCTGATCTTCCTCCGGTAATGGAAGAATTGCTAACCATTGCAATGACTGCAGGACAATCAGAATTGTATGAATCGGAGAAATCTTCTGTTAGGAACTGGTTGCTGCAAAATATGGATGACCGGGAGCCGCGGAATACAACCTTTATTGTGCTGCAGGCTCTAACCAGGCTGAGGCAGATCGCTATTCATCCCCGGCTGGTTGATCCTGGTTCAGATTTGGAATCCGGGAAGTTTAATGAGATTCTTGCGATGCTGGAGGTCCTGGTAGCAGAAAATCACAAGATTCTTGTTTTTTCTTCCTTTGTCAAGCACATCAACCTGTTGGATGCGGCATGCAAACAGAATAACTGGGGATTTTGCCGGCTCACGGGTCAGACCACCGACAGGAAATCTGTCATTGAAGAATTTCAGTTCGACAGTCGAAAGAATATTTTTCTTATTTCCCTGAAAGCAGGGGGTGTCGGGCTCAATCTTACTGCTGCCGATTACATCTTTATTGTTGATCCATGGTGGAATCCGGCTGCGGAGATGCAGGCTGTAAGCCGTGCGCACCGCATCGGACAGGACAAAAAAGTATTTGTCTATCGCTTTATTTCTGAAAAGAGTATCGAAGAGAAGATCCAGGTGCTTCAGGAAAAGAAGGCCGCGCTTGCCAATCAGTTTATCAACAGAAACGATCCTTTTGCGATATTTGGCAAGGATGAATTGATTCAGCTGTTCGAATAAGTGCTCTTAAAAGTTCCTAAAATTGAAAAGGATGAAACCGGGCGGCTCCATCCTTTTACTAAAACTAACCAAACTAACTAAACCTAAACTTATGAAAAAAAATGTAATGCAAACATAAGGCTGAATTTGGATTCTCACAAATTTTTTGTGTTAATTAAATGTAAAAAAGGTATTAAGAAAATAATCGGCCTATTAAATTGAAAAGGACGGAACCGGGCGGCTCCATCCTTTTACTAAAACTAACCAAACTAACTAACCTAACTAACCTAAACTTATGAAAAAAAATGTACCTCAAAGATAAGGGTGAACTAGCTCATCTCCAAATATATTGTGTTAAAAAACCATAAAACAGAAAAGATTGTTTTAAAATTCCAAATATTACTTGCCTGCCGGTTTCAGGATACTTATTTCGTTACGCAGTGTCACTGACAGTGTAGTAGGTTTCTCTGGTGAAATCTCGAAAAAAGTCAGTGAACTCAGCACTTGTCCTTCAGAAAGACGTTTCCCGGTAACAAGGACGTAATTTCCTGTCTCGAGCAAAAGGGGCACCGGGAAATCTGTCAGTTTCTTTCCTTCTTCGAATTCCAGGGTCTGGCATACGCCATCCTGAATTTTCGCGATGGAAAAATGAAGGGCATATTGAGGGGCAAGACTGTTGTTGAAATCTTTCAAAATTAGTTGTCCCATTGTAGGTTGTGGTGTAACACTCCCGAATGCTGCACGATTCCAGCTGCCATCTTTGAAATATTCAGGCACACGTGTTTCCGGATTCAGTCGGGCGGGTATCCCAAAGGTACGACAGGCTGCCACGAAGAAAATATCCCTTGAAAGCGGATCTGCTGCCATCAAATTGTACACACCGATTGGTGTTAACGGCGCACGTGAATGCATATTGGCATTAGGATCGATCCGGATATAGGTATTGATCCAATTAATCAGCATATTAATATTCTGTCTGCTGGCCACGGCCAGATCCAGTCCCATTTTTTGTGCAAGGAGACCGCGCCAGGGAGAAAGAATCTCCAGGTCGATCCGCGGAGACAGGACACAGTTCAAAAAATGTTCTGAGGCTTGGTCTTCTGGCCTGGTATTAGCCATGGTCTGCTGCAGATGGTCTGTCAGCACAGATGCTTTGGTATCGCTCAGATCTTTGGCAGAGATGACACTTGTTAAACTGAGCAGCATTTTGCGGGACACATTCTTGTTCTGATCAAGATAGGAAATCATCTCCTTCCAGTTCCCATAACTGAGTGTGAAGATCCTCATAATAGTATCGGCAGGCAAGCCCTGTTCTTTTGCAAAAGACCTTATCCATGCTGAGTCTGTAAACGTCGCCATGGTTCTGTTACGGATCGAATCTTCCTGTGCAAGCCTGCGGACATTCACTTTTTGTTCCATTTCTCCGGCTGCAGCGATGGGCTTTAGTGCTTTTGGGGGTACGAGATCATAAGCCTCCGTACGAGGCTCCACCCGGTTATTGCCTAACACGAGAAGCAGTGTATCGGTATCTGCAACCACCATATTTTTGTATTCAAATCTGCCATCTTTGGATGCCCATACGAGCAAATCACCTAATCCGGTCGTCATCCCGGTAATCCCGTTTTTATCCGTCAGTGTGGTAGCAATAGGATAGAATTCAGCATAATTGTAAAGTTTGAATTCGACTTTGGCCTTTTCTACAGGTTTCCCATCTTGCTCACTTACCAGGATGGTCACCCTTTTAGTCTTGGCGTATCGGGTGGTCAGGTTGAGTTCTGAGAAACGGTCTTCCGCATTAAGCACCTCCTCCGGACCAAAATATCGTCCGTATGTTCTTGTGTGAATGAGCATTGTCCGCTGGGAAGGTTCGCTAAACCATGCCCTGTCCAGGTCCGTGTCGGGCTCGCAGGCTCCCATGAAATGCCAGCTTCCATCGATCCAAACCTCCACCCAGGCATGGTTATCATCCGTGTGGGCCCAGCGGGGCGTATAGACCTGTCGGGCCGGAATGCCTGCAGCGCGCATGGCCGAGACAGTGAAGGTTGATTCCTCACCACAGCGGCCGAAGGTCTTCGAGATGGTGCTCAAAGGTGCGCCCGTTCTGGAATCCGTTCCCCGGTAATTGACTTTTTCGTGGCACCAATGGTTGATTTCGAGTGCGGCCTCTTTCATGCTGAGGCCTTTGATCCTGGACTTGATTTCTTCGTAATAGACCAGACGAAAGGAATCCAAATTCTCGTTGTTGACCCTCAATGGCAGCACAAAGTGCAGAAACTCCTCCTCGGGGATCTGATTGCCCCAGGCCATATCCTTCCTGGTAAGCAGGCTCTTACGAACATTTGCCTGCATAAATTCAGGAGAATAGTCGGCCAGGTCGCTTAAAGGCATGTAAGCAAATGTAAATTTCATGGCCTGATCTTCCTCCTTCGTAGCGGGTTTATCGAGAATGGTCCAGATCGGTTTCATTGCATTGGAGGTCAGCTCCCGTTGAATTTTCAACATCTTCTCCATGTCTTGGAGTCTTTCAGGATTACTGATCAGCGGTTTCTCCTGCTGACAGCCAGAAAGAATCAGGACGAAAAGCAAAATAAGACGGACAATTTTTCTCATTGGATGAAGAAATTAAAGTGAAAAGATCGCTCCAACGGATTTGCAATCCGTTTGTAAGAAGTGTTTTAGAGGTTAATGAGTTGTGGTTCAATGTTCCAGCCTTCGACGGATAGCTTCATTCCGGTTGCTAAACGATTGAAGGCTTTTGTTGTATCGTGACTCACTTTTCGGGTCTCACCGGGGAGTAAGGGGAAGAAATTTGAGAACCGTCTGCCACCACTTCCATGGCCCTTTTGGCTTTCCAGTTCTGGTTCAGCAGGATAGTTCGGGGTTGGGCAAACAAAGCAACCGGTAGAAATACTACCAAAAGGATGCTAATAGAGGATGAATAATATAGCCTCATGGTAAAGTTTTTAAACAATCCCCAAAGTTAGCAGATATATTTACCCGAAAAAAGCATCGAACCGAAATTGCTTCTAATTAAACCAGTAAGTCATTTTCAACACGACAGCGCGGTTCTTGACATTCCCGCTTCCGGGGAAATAATTGTCGGTATATACCAGGAATATATCGGAAACAGGTTTGTACCTCCATTGAAACCTGGCGTTGATGTTCAGATTGTCCACCTGCTGGTTGTATTGAACATAAGTTGTAAAGAACAGCTTATCGGTAAAAGTCAGATCGAGCTTCGGACCGACCATCCAGAATCCCGTATTGGACCACGGAGAAGGTAAAATGAGCTTATTGTAGCTGTAAATCAGGGATATATAGCCATACGGCTGATACCTGTAATTGAGGGCTCCCTGCACAAACCACCGGTTTCCGTTGAAATACCCACCGTAACCGGCTGAAAAATCGTATTTGAAGGTTTTGCGGTTGTCGGAGTTAAAAAGGAAGGAAAAATCCTGCCATTTGTAACTGGTTCCATTTTGCAAATAATTGACCCCCAGATTAGTAGGATCAAAATTCTGACGCAGAAGCACGTACCACAAATTGGTTTTGAATTCCAGATGGATACGGTTCTTATAATTAAAAAGGTAATTAAAACCCAATCTTTTATCAGTTAGTGTAAGATCTCCTGGCAGGTAGAAATTGTCTGCATCCGTGACAAAACCATGATTTTCGATTGTTCCTTTTTTGGGATAGAATTTTATCGTAACACGTGGATTGACGCGTAAATAGTTGTTGCGCGGAACGTAACCTGTCTCGGCGTTAAAATCCTGTCCGACATACATCTGCGATAGCTCCAAGAGGTAGGATTTGCGTGAATAGATAACGTTTATTCCTTGCGCATACTCCTCTGATGAGATCTTATTAGGGGTGAAAGATTTTTGAGCGAAGAGCTTGGCATTCCAAAAATTGTTACTGCTGGCAAGGTTGTATTCCAATCCGGCAACACGGTTGTAGCTGTTCCCATTCCAGGATGCAGGGATATTCAATTGTTGTTTGTTGACAAAAATCGCCGCAATGTTCGATCTGGAAAAGATTTTTTTCTGAACGGAGGTGACGAAGAAATTGCGCGCCAGATAATCTCCTTCGTTGCCAGTCTGCATATCCATCATCCCGATCCGCCAGTCCTCGCCGATCCTGCCGCTGAGCCTTGCTCCTCCTGTTACCGGCGCATCCAGTCCGATCCTCCTTGAAAAGAAAGGCCTGATGTTAGCAGTGCTGAAATTGCCGAAGAGATCGCTGTTTTCCAGAAAGAACTGCCTCTTTTCCGGGAAATACAATTCAAATCTTTCGAGATTGGTCACCTGGTCATCGACTTCTGCCTGTGAAAAATCGGGGTTATAAGTCAGATCCAGGTTTAGCGAAGTAGAGAGGCCGATCTTGGCATCCAATCCAAAATCTTTCCTGTAAACATTTGGTTCAGATTTTTCAAAATTGCGCGACATACTCCCGTAAACATAAGGTATCAGTGAAAGTTTAACACCCGATTTTGGTGGAGGAGTTTCCCATATTACCTGACCAGCATAAGCCAGCGAAGCTGTAGGAAATTGTCTGGGCATGGGAGCCCAGGAGGATTTCTCATTTCTTTTCAGATCCAGCCTCGAAAAATTGATGTTCCAGTGATTGACATCGCTTTTATAGCGTAACGATTTGAAAGGGATCCTGAATTCTGCGGTCCACCTATCCGGATAATTCTTCGTTTTTACTTCCCATTTTGAGTCCCAGATCATATTTGATACGGCGCCTCCGCTCATCGTTCCGTCCCATAAGGCGCCTGCTGCGTTGACCCCGAAAGAATATCCTGTAGTTTGGTCGTTGAAAGGATCAATAAAAACCAGGAAGTTGTCGTTGTTCATGAAGGTAAAATCCCTGCGCAGAGACTCCACGGGGCGCTTTCCCGGTAGGGTATCGTGAAAAATTATTCCAAGGTAGAATGCTTTTTCGTCGTATAACATCCTGACTTCCGATTTCGAGGCACTGTGTCCGGTATCATAGGGCAGAACCATGTAGAAATTGGCAGCCTTTTCGGCTTTCTTCCAGTCCTCCTCGTCAACAATGCCGTCGAGTTTGATGGCTCCCTCAATTTTTGAAGCATGAATCTTATAATCGCTGTTGATGGTTTTTTTTAGAGGAGTGTCGTCCTTTTTGCGGTTGGCAATATTCCCAGAAACGTGGTTTTCTGCAAAGAGACCAGTTGTATAAAGCAAAAGCAGAATAAATAGGCAGCGACGGTGAAGATGAATCATAGTTTAGCAATCGAGCTGCGAATATATGAAATTTCCTTTCAGCCTATGGTGTGGAATGAGAAGAATATCGCACACCTCTTCCTTAGTTGGCCCGGTACAGGCTCAGGTCGACGATGTCGAAATAACTGTTTTGATTAACGGATGAAGGATTTTTATCTGACTTTGAGCCTACTAGTATTTCTTGCAAATCTCTCTCAGACAGAATCTCAGTTTTATTTTTCTTAATCAGAGCTTCTAATAAAGGTTTTGCTCTTTTCATAAACACATCAGGGGTTAAATCCTGGTGATACAAAATTTCTGCTTCTGTCTGTAACCATTTGGTAAAAAGATCTGAATTCATGGCCTGATTTTTATTTTGCTTTACTCTTGATATTTTGCTGTTTTTTCTTCCAGCTTGTAAAACAAATTTATCCCGGCAGCCAGCCTTGGGCGGTAAGGAGTTCAGAGAATCGATGTCGGCTAAAATCGGATATCTGTGTAGTTGAAATCACTACACAATTCCTTCTTGTCAGGATTTGAATTCAGAAAATAGTCCTAATTTGTTGCTCTTCTTGATGACAAATGTGTAGAATATTGCAGTCCAGAAGGAGAATAAAGCATAGATAAGTGAAGGCTTCACCATGTCCTGATTGTGCAACAGTGTTCCTGCTACCAGGAAAGCAAGTGTGGTATTCTGTACTGCTGCTTCTATACCAACCGTGTAGGAATTTCTCTCTCCCAATTTATTGAATTTCCCAAACCGGAATCCCCACAACATGGACAAGGCATTCTGCAGTAGGGCGAATGGTAAAATGGTAAATACCTCCTTCAGCGTAACTCCGGAACCACCACTTTGTTCTGTTGCGAAGAATTTGATCAGAAAAACGACTCCCAGGGCCGCCAGCAAAATTAATTTTAGCGGACGTTGGGCCTTCAAGGCAAAATCGGGTCTGTAAGATCTTACCAGGACACCTAAAATGGCAGGAACGATGGTCACGGAGAAGATCTGGATGATCGTTTCGATGTAAGATAAATATATTTCAGTACCCTGACCGTAGTAAAAGACCAGACTCAGGTTAACAATAAATGGTATAGTAATCAGCGTAATAATGCTGTTGATGGAGGTGAAGGTAATGGATAAGGCAGCATTGCCTTTGAAGAAATAGGTGATAAAACCTGATACGGTGCCTCCCGGACAGGCAGACAAAATGATCAGCCCCACCTTAAACGGCAATGGTAAATTAGAAAAACAGGTAATAATAAATGCAATAATCGGTAAGACAATTATTTGGGAAGATAATCCGGTAACCAGCGCCTTTGGATAAAAGAACACATTTTTAAAACTGGTGGAAGTAAGCGACAAGCCTACTCCAAACATGATGAAAGCCAGGACCAAACTAATCAGGATATCAATAAATGCGTAGTGAGGTAGTGTCATAATGATTGCAGCTTTAACGTTTTTGGGCCGGAGCTCCGATAAATATATTATTTGCAGGTAGCGTCTCGCTTTTCATTAATACGGAAAGTGGCTCCAGTATTGAGCCGTCCTCCATTTTAGAGTCATAAAGAACAACAGACATGCCTCCTACGCTGCATTTTTTGCCGATATCAACATAAGACATTTTCATCACACGATCCTCGAAAAGATGCGTTTGCAGCGTGCAGTTGTCGTTCACTGCTGAATAATCTCCCATCTTCACAAGATCAAATTCTGTGATTTGTGTGGTATTAATGCACACTTTTTTGCCGATCCTGCATCCGAGTAGCCAAAGCGGGAATCTGATAAAAGGTGTGCCGGTAAGCATGTTCAGAAAGTAAAGAACAAGAAAATTTTCATAAACGCCTGTAACCAGCTCACTTCTCCATACATAACCACTCCATAACGGTTTGTTGGCGGGCCGGTATCGTCCAATAAGAATCCATTTCAAGAGTACTGTTATGAACATTCCAATTAAAGCGGTTCCCAAGTATAGAAACGGGAAAAGTACGAACAATTCCGGGAGATCCCTTTCTACCTGTAAATCAGAAGTAATATTGGATACGAGTGAAGCCATCGACAGAAACAATATCGCCGGCAGGGTTACCCTGAAAAACTCGATGCTGTAACGCAATATGAATAGCTTCCTGGTAGGTTTATAGGTTCTTTCGGCTGAAAATTCCCGGTTGATATCCCGCCTGGGCAGGTATACGGCAGGAGATCCGAACCAGGATGTTCCGTCCTTCGCGGGTAGATCCTTTTCGCTGACTTTTGAAAGTACCCCGACAAGGACATCGTCTCCGAGATGCGTATCCGGACTGATTACTGCGCTGTTGCCCACAAAAGTCCGGTTGCCGATATAGGTTTTGGCGATGGTGATGTATCCGTTACGCACGGAAGATGCTCCTATTGATACCGAGTCTGCAAGGAAACATTCATCGCCGGTCACCAGCAGATCAGGCGAGATGAATTCGACCGTTGAGATTTCTACCCTTTTGCCCATTTTTACCCCGAGCATTTTGAACCAGATCTGCAGGTAAAGTGTGGTGTATAACGTACCCAGAACCTGAAGGCTAAGTTTCATCAATTGATCGAAGAACCATTTTCTATGATAAAATCCGCTGTTTACACGGTACACGCCTTCTTTAATATTGCCGAGCAGCATCCATTTAAGCAGTGAAATTATCAGTACCAGGATCACAATAAACAGGACCCCTACCAGGAAAATATGAGGCAACAAATTAATCCAGGTTTCCCCACTATAATCAAAATGTGTGATCACCATCATCCCCGGAAAATAGGCGATCATGGAGACAAGAGGAATTAGGAATACGCTCACGGAATAGAAAATATTGCGTTTGGACCATAGCGGCACACTTTCCTGTATTCCATTCATTCCCAATTTAATGGCAGGTGATCCGCCCCAGTTTTCACCGGCAGGAATCACTTTCCCTTCGGGTACCAGCGTCAAATCTTCGATGGAAGAGTTTCGCTCCATGCGGGTATTATTTCCCAGACAACAGCGGGTTCCCACATAACAATCGTCTTCCAGATCTATCCTCCCGACATAAAGAAAACCGTCCGCAATGGTGAATCCCTTCAGGTGTGAATCCGTGCAGATACTCACATTGTTGCCGATGGAAAAGAGGTCGAAGGCGGAGATGGCAGAAGTGTTGATATAACAGTTCTTGCCCACTTTTGAACCTAGCATTCTCAGGAAGACGTTCATGATCGGCGTTCCGGTAAAGTAAGAGATAGGTGAAATATTCACCAGTTTGTCGGCCAGCCAGAACCTGAAATAGTAGCCTCCCCATAACTTGTATCTGCCGGGTTTTATTCTTCCGATGACCAGCCACTTAAGCGAAATGGCAAGCATTGTAATCGCCGGCAGCGTCGCAAAATACATCACAAGCATCATCGTCAGGGAGTCGACGACACCATAATCGGCCTGATAGAAATAGGAATAGACGAAAAACGGTCCCATCCATTCAATCCCGAAAATGAGGGCAATGAAAAACATGGATACCCCCTGCAAAAACGAACAGGAGTAATAGCTCCAGCCTGATGGCTGATGAATCTCACGCTGTTTCTCTGCACCGGCACCGACTTTTGGACGTTTCTGCTCCAGGGCCTGAGCCAGATCTGACAGTATCGGATATAAGTATAAATCCGCCACAGAAAGATTCTCAAACATCGGGTTCTTTCTCAAATCTGAAGAAACAAGCGCCGCCAGAAGGGAGTGCCCGCCTAAATCTTCGAAGAAATTATCATCCATGGAGATGTTGGAGCGATGAATGTTCCGGGCAATGGAATCAACGAGTTCCTTTTCTATTTCGGTAGCCGGTGGAATGATCTCTTTTTGTGACGAAAATCCCAGCGGTGTTTTAGGCGACGGCAGACGGGCCCTGTCGATCTTCTGACTGGTTGTCATCGGTAGCGCATCGAGCACATCCAGCGTAGAAGGAATCATATAATAAGGTAACCTGGACCGCAACCCGGCTGCTATTTCCTCTCTGTTCAGCACCTTTTTTTTACCAGCTACCACGAAGGCCGCAAGTTGCTGCGAAGTAGTATCAAGGGAAACTGCAGCTGCCTGTATTCCCTCAAATTGCAACAGCAGTCCCTCTATTTCAGCGAGTTCTACTCTGAAACCCCTTACTTTTACCTGTGCGTCAACGCGTCCGATATAGATGATTTCTCCATTGGGAGCATATCGGGCAATATCTCCAGTCCGGTAATAACGTTCTGTAACCCCTTTGTAGCGGTCGGTTTCCACAAATTTCTGTGCTGTCAGCTCCTTGCGATTCAGATATCCCCTTGCAATGCTTTCTCCACCAAGCAAGATCTCTCCTTCTTCACCTTCACCGGTAGGTTCCAGCTTTTCATTGACCAGGAGTACATCATATCCGGGCATGGCCTTGCCAATGGTAACCGGATCGATGGTATTCAATATCGAATAAGTGGCTATCACGGTAGCTTCCGTCGGACCGTAGGTATTGAATACCAGTCTTCCCGGTTTACACCACCTGTGGGCAAGATCAGTGGTGCACACCTCTCCGCCAAAAATCAGAATTTTCAATTTAGGAATATCCTCATTCACCATCGACAACAAGGTGGGAGCGCAGGATAGGAATGTGATATTCAGGCGGTTGAGGTGAGATGCGAACTGATCTCCCGAACGCATGATATCGAAAGTCCCGGTCACCAGCGTGGCGCCGGCCGAAAAAGGTACCCAGATTTCTTCCACGGAGGCGTCGAAGGAAACAGAAAATCCCTGGAGGGCGCGAAAAGATGAATCAAGGGGATAAATTTGACGTGCTCCTTCGATATAATTGACCACATTTCTGTGCTCCAGGAGTACTCCCTTCGGATTTCCTGTCGTTCCGGAAGTATATATTATGTAGCAAAGATCTTTACCCGACCGGTTCAATACTTCCGGTTTCGTAGCCGGATAGCCGTTTAACAGAGAGATCCGGTTATCGGGGTCAAAAATAGGGAAGGATCTGAGCTGCCCGGCTATCCGCTCCAGAATTTTTCCTGACGAAACGAGCAATTTAGCTCCGGAATCTTCCATGATAAAGTTGACCCT
Organism: Prolixibacteraceae bacterium; assembly: GCA_036508555.1. Lineage (GTDB taxonomy): Bacteria > Bacteroidota > Bacteroidia > Bacteroidales > Prolixibacteraceae > CAINVV01. The sequence goes on along the minus strand of DATCHD010000025.1, from coordinate 6,992 downwards.
TTCTGCCGGGATCTCAGGATCAAGCGGTATGTAGGCTCCCCCGGCCTTCAGGATACCCAGCATCACAAGGTAGACTTCCGCACAACGAGGTAAGAGTATAGCCACCTTCTCTTCGGGCGTGACCCCCTTTTCTTTCAGGTAATGTGCTAACTGATTGGCAATTGTTTCTGCTTCAGAATAGGTATATAGTTTTTCTCCCTGCTCAATTGCAACGGCATCAGGGTACTGAACAGCGGATCGTTCAAAATAGTGATCTAAAAACACACAAGGCTGTTCAATCATTTGTTCGGTTTTGCAGCACTTCTTTGCTGTAAAGTTAACAAGAGGAACGATGAAATACTGTTGGTTAAAGATTTTAATTTTATATGTTTAAGCACATAACGAACATACCATATTTCACGCCAAATTTTGGGAAAATGATCCTTTTATTATCCTCAGAATTATAGGAATAAAACCATTATCTTTCCATTCCTAAAAATACGGTCAATTAATTACCTTGAAGACTTTTTGCGTGTGTACGATGAATAGGTATTGAAAAAATTAAACCCGCGATTATTATTAAGAATGACCGCGAAGCTTTACTTTGTGAACAACACAGCTAATTATAACATCAAACATTCAAGTTGGGAAAGAGCTTACATACGGAAAAAGAGCTTTTGGAAAAGCTCAAAGAGGGCGACACGTTTGCTTTCGAAGTGCTTTTTTACAAATACCGCAATAAGATAAAGGGCTTTGCTACTAAACTTGTGCCTACTCAAATTGATCCGGATGAAATTGTTCAGGAAGTCTTTGTGAAAATCTGGCTCAAAAAAGAAAGCATCGATCCTGAAAAGAATTTCCAGTCCTATCTTTTCTCTATTGCCAAAAATCTCGTACTCGATCACCTCAAATCAGCAGTCAACCGCAAACTCTATTTTGTGGAAGAACATTTCCAGCAGGACTTAATCACCGAAAAGGATGCTGAAATTCAATTTTCGGCAGATACAGAAGAGCGGATGCTGAGCCTGATTCAGCAGATCCCGGAACGGAGACGTGAGATTTTCTGCTTAAGCCGCTTTGATGGATTAAGTTACAAACAAATCGCCAAAAGGCTCAACATCACAGAAAACACTGTCGATAGCCAAATCCGAAATTCCCTTACATTTCTTCGCAAAGAATTTCGAAAGATAGTTACCCTATTATTTTTGTGTTTCTTTCAATAGACCTTCACGGAAAAATAGTTTCTCCTCGTATTACCATTAAATCAAACCAAATGACTATAAAAGTTATAGACATTGCAAACAGGTTTCTGGCCGAAAAAACGTGTACTCTGCTGGAACTCATTGAACTGAAAAAATGGCTGGCTGATCCTTCTTCGCAAATCGAAGTTGAAAAATGGCTTCTTGAGCACTGGGAGTCTTCGTCGGAAATCAATTCAGAAGCATTGATTGAGACTGTATTCTATCAAATTGAGGAATATGAAAAGAGATATTCACACCAGTCTGGTTTTACCTGGTCAGGTTTCGTCAATATCTACCAAAAGATTGCCGCCGCTTTATTAATCCCTATAATCGGACTTGGAATTTTGTATCAGCTTAACCAGCACAACCCAACAATCATTCAATATACCGAGACCATTGCACCACGTGGCCAAAAATCACAAATTGTACTGTCTGACGGTACAAAAATATGGCTCAACTCGGACACAAAAATCAGGTACCCCGGTCAATTCGCTAAAAACCAGCGCGATGTTTACCTGGATGGGGAAGCCTTTTTTGAGGTAACCAAAAATATGCACCAGCCTTTTCTGGTGCATACTTTTGGCCCTGACGTGAAGGTTGTGGGCACAAAATTTAACATCAAAGCCTATACTGATGAAAATCAGGTAGAAACATCACTCTTTGAGGGAAGAGTGGATTTGTTGATTAAAAATAAGGAGTCGGATCAAACCATTGACAAAGAACTTAAACCTGGTCAGTCCCTTATTTACTCAGGAATTAGCCATCAGCTTGCATCGGTCCGGTTTCCAAAAGATGAGATCGATGGCTGGAAAAAAAATCAGTTGATTTTTAAAGATGACACATTCAACAAACTGGTCAAAAAAATTGAACGTTGGTACAATGTGGAAGTTATTTACGATGCAGGGAAATTTGATAACCGCCGTCTGACTGTCGAATTGTTTGAAGGAGAACGCCTCGAAAAATTGATGGATATACTCAGTCTGGCTTTGTCTGTGAACTATCAGTATGAAAAAGGAAAAATCATTTTAACACCTAAAAAGTCAAGAAACAGCTAAAAAAATAAAGAGCGATAATTGGTCGAAGAATTACCGCTCTTTCCATGTCAAACAAATGTTTAACACTTAACACTTCAAATTTATGAAAAAAATCAGGACAAATCTGTCCAGGGGTTTTTTTATTCCCGGACGCAAGTATTTGCGAATTATGAAACTAACTTTTATTTTTATGTTATGGGGGCTTATCTCTTCTGCTACAGCCACTTACTCTCAGAGTACCCGATTAACATTTAAGTCAAACGAAGCCACCCTCGAAAGTGTTTTCAGACAAATTGAATCACTCTCAGAGTTTAAATTTGCCTACAACAGCAGCAAACTGGATGTCAGGCAAAAAATATCCGTTAAAGCTGATCACGAGACCATTGATGTTATTCTGGACAAGATTCTCGGTTCAACCGATTTCCAGTATAAAATTGTGGACAGGTACATTATCATCACGGATGAAAATGTACAAAATCCCACGATGCTTGGATCAGAGCAAGCTGCAAAAACGGTCAAAGGTAAAGTCACAGACTCTTCTGGGGGTACACTCCCCGGTGTATCCGTGGTTGTAAAAGGGACTACCGTTGGAACCATTACTGATTCCAATGGTAATTATTCTCTTTCCAAAGTTCCTCAGAATGCCACTCTTGTTTTTTCTTTTATAGGTATGAAAGCGCAGGAAATTGCGGTTGGAAACCAATCGACGATTAATGAGACGTTGGAGGAAGCAACAATAAGTATTCAGGAAGTTGTGTCTATTGGGTATGGAACGCAGAAAAAGATAAATATTGTTAGCTCAATGGTTTCTGTATCTGGAGAGGAAATTAGTAAAATGAGTACAGCTAATTTTACTGAAAATTTACAAGGTAGAGCCAGTGGTATGCTGGTAACAAGTGGTAGTGGCCATCCGGGAGCCGGTGTTGGTATTACAATACGTGGTCTTAATTCAATCAGCTTAGGTTCTTCCCCTCTTTGGATTGTAGATGGTATACCTATTTATACAAATACCTCAGAGAATACACGAGATGGTGTTACACCTGTTTCTGCTCTTGCGATGATAAACCCAAATGATATTAAATCTATCGAAATTTTAAAAGATGCTGCAGCAACATCCATTTATGGTAGTAGGGCATCCGGTGGTGTGATTTTAGTTACAACCAAGTCATCTGAAAAGGGAATGCCCAGTGTGAGATTTAACTATGATGGTGGTTTTTCACAAATACCTTTTTCTCAAAACGATATTTTTGTAGATTCTCCCACATATTGGAAATTATCGGACCTTATGGCGAAAAATTTAGGGCTTAATCCTCCAGATCCAAATAGTATAATAAATACGAAAATCATGGGGGATAAACCTTCAATGACAAAAGAGGAAGCTATTGCAACGAATATTGATCAATTGGGTTCCTTCACCAGAGTCGCAAAATTTCATCAATTTGGATTAACGGCTAATAAGAGTTTCGAAACCGGTGGTGTAATGTTCTCTTTGAACTATCGCGATGAAAAAGGTTTGATTTTGAATAATGACCTCAGTCGGTTAACAAGTCGTTTTAGCTTCAACTTCAAACCAGTGAAGTCGGTAGAAATGGGTATTAACTCAAATTTAATTTACTTAAAGAATAATGGAGTAAGATCTGTTGGTGGAAAACAAAATGGTGGCTGGTCAAATTGGTTTGGTGCGCTGCCTTGGATGAAAATTTATGATCCAAATTCTGCTACAGGATATTGGGCTGTAACCAGTGGTTACAACATGAGGGCAGACGTTGACAGAAAATACCAACGTTATGATGCTGATGAATACAGGAGCTTTAATAATGCATATGCTCAATGGTCACCTTTAGAAGGTTTTAAGATAAAAGGCGAAGTGGGTATTGATATAATTGTTAGTAATAGTTCATTTTGGAGGTCTCAAGAACTAAAGGCATTCGCGCCTTTTTTATCTTATGCTGAGGAACAGTCTGTTACAAAATATGTTGCAAATTATGACGTGTATTCTAATTATAATAAAACATTTAATGATATTCATAGTGTTGATTTCACTATTGGTATGGAAGCTAATAGAAACTGGTCATATACAAGAGGGTTTTCAGGTGCAGGATTACAGACAGTTTATCCCGAATTAATAAATCCTTTGCAAATGACTGCAATGAAAGGATACCAGGGTGGTGATATTTATATGATGGGATTTTTTGCCAGAGGAAACTATAAATTATCAGATCGTTATTTGTTGAACGCAAGCGTTCGTCGCGATGGGCACTCTGCTTTTAGTGCAGAAAACCGTTGGGCTGATTTTTATGCACTGGGTGCCGGTTGGATTGTTACCAAAGAAAATTTCTTAAAAGATATTTCTTTTTTAAACCTCTTAAAATTAAGAGGTAGTTATGGCATTGTTGGAAATACAAATATTTCTAATTCAATGACTTATATGGTATGGGGGTTGGATACGCGCAATAATTATGGCGTGAATGTTTCTGCAGGTACTACTACTATTGGACCACTTGGTAGTAACCTAAAATGGGAAACTACTGCAATGACAGATATTGGTCTCGATTTTGGGCTGTTTGAGAATAGAATTAATGGTTCTTTTGCTTATTATACACAAAAAATAGTAGATTTGATTTTGTGTGGTGGTGTTCCGCCTTCTGTTGGATTTAATCAAAATTCTATATATGAAAATGCTGGTGATATGAATAACCACGGTATGGAGTTTAATGTTTCAACTACAAATATATTGAAGAGTAATTTCAGTTGGAAAACAGACTTCAATATAAGTACCAACAAAAATAAAATCATTGCTTTGAATGCAACAGAAAAGGGCAGAGGCAAAATTGATGGTACCATGATTAGAAGGGAAGGGGAAGCCTTAAATACCTATTTTCTTGCGAACTATACTGGCGTAGATACCGAAAGGGGAATTCCAATGATCGAGCAAATAAATGCTAAGGTATGGGCAAATGAGAATAATACTGTAGCAACGGGCGTAGTTATTCCTGCCACAGTAAGTAATGTTATTGATAACAGAATGATACAACATGGCAAGACTCCATTACCAACTTATTATGGTGGATTAAACAATACATTTACTTACAAAAATTTTGATTTAAATATTTTGCTGAACTTCCAAGGAGGAAATTGGATACAGAATGAGTTGTATTCCAATGGTTGGAATGTAGGTATTGATGCTAATACAATAAAGGGAATTTACGGAAATACCTGGGAAAAACCAGGAGATGTTGCTGAGTGGCCAAAATTATTAGGTGAGGGTATATACTATGATGATGGAGGGAATCCTACAGTAACAAAATATACCATCAATTATGGTCAGACAACCCGTTTTCTTGAAAGAGGAGACTTTCTTCGGGTAAGAAACATCCAATTCGGATATACTTTACCAACATCTGTAGTTCGTAAGGTTGGTGTAGGTAGTGTGAAATTTTATGTAGGAGCAAATAATTTATTTATTATCACTGGCTATAAAGGATTAGATCCTGAATCTGGAAATAATTTGCCGATTCCGCGTACAGTTAATTTCGGAATGTCGTTAAACCTATAAAATTATTGAATTATGAAAAATAAGTATTTTAATATATTAATAATAATAGTCTTATTATTGTCATTGTCATTAGGCTCATGCCAGGATTACTTTAAAATTCAAAGACCGCAGGAAGTGCAATGGACAACAACTGCAACGTTTGAGCAAGGGCTTAATAAATGTTATATTAATGTGGGTTGGACTACTGCTGGAGGAAAGGGGTATCCGGCGTTTCTTGATTTTTTGTTGTCAGGTGTTGCAATGTTATCTCCAGGTACTGCTGTTGGACAACAAGGAGAACCAGTACTTAATAGAGTATTTATACGAAATGGCATTTATAGAGAAGTATGGAACACTGGTTATAATACAATAGCATTGAGTAATTTGGCTATTGATATGTATGAAAATGATCCTGAGGGCAATCCGTTGGATTTGAATGTTAAAGGAAGTGACTACACGAATAATTATTTGAGGCAAATTGGAGAATATCATTTTGTGCGTGGGTATACTTATTTCTGGTTAATGAAAATGTTTGCACCCAGATATATACCGAATGGGGACAATAGTGCTACAACTATACCTTTGAATGTTACTACTGCTACTACAATGGAACAGATTCATAGTCAAAAGGTGGGAACAGTAGAGGAAGTGTATCAGCAAGTTATTGATGATCTGAAATACGCAAAAGAAAATCTCCCTGACAAGTTTGTTTTAAATGGATGGAACAATGTGCCAGGTTATGAATGCGGTCGTGCAAATAAATGGGTTGCAACTGCTATGTTAGGTAAGGTTTATTGGCTGATGGGTAGATATAAAGAAGCAAAAGTAGAATTTGATGCGCTTATTAACTATGCGGAAACTACAGGAACCTACCAACTTAAAGAACCAAGAGATCCATTCATTCAAGCAAGGGCATGGAATGTTCCAAAAGAATCTATTTGGGAATTCAATAGTGGTTATTTGGAAGGGGAAAGTGAAGCTCATAATTGTTACTTGGTCCCAGGTAGGAATATGGGTTTTCGAAATCGTGATTCAAATGGCCATGAATTAGAAACTTCCCCTTTGGTTGGGGTAGGTACAACATTAGGTGGATATGGTGGTGGTGTAGCGGTTACAATCGGATATACCACACTTAAAAAAGTGGGATGGATGGCAGATCCTTTAAATGGAGATTATACTGTTACCCCGAAAGCTGCGGCAGAT